>CALLKB010000064.1 GCA_938008575.1 uncultured Cytophagaceae bacterium
TGCACATGAGTATGGCCCCGAAGACCCTCGCGTGGGTGATGCCGTTCATTTTGTGGATGAGAGCATCGCTAAATTGCAAGCGGCCTTAGATCCTCTGAAATTACCTATCAATTATGTGTTTGTTTCAGATCATGGTATGACCACCGTAGATGCCGAGCACACCTTGGGAAAACCTGCCGCTCTTGATACCGCGGCATTTAAAGTTCCATCCGGCGATGCTTTGTTGCATGTGTATACCAAAATTCAAGCAGCCGTACCGAGCACACTTGCAGCACTCAAACAGAACACGAGCTTTAAGACCTATTTGATGGATGAAACTCCGGCACACTGGCATTACCGCAAATCGGATGACCGATTTAATCGTTTGGGAGATATTTTACTCGTGCCAAACCACCCAGCTATTTTCAACTTGGGCACGCGGAAAACGAGTCCTGGAAAACATGGATATGATAATCACCATCCCGACATGCAAGCAAGCTTTCAGGCTTGGGGACCAGCATTTAAATCAGGTAAAACGATTCCTGCATTCGAAAATGTGAATGTCTACCCGATGGTCGGCAAGATCTTAGGACTGACAATCGACGAATCAACAATTGATGGTCGATTAAGCCAACTGAAATCCATTCTGAAATAATTACATCGATGGCTTTAGGTTTTCCAAGGTAAATGGAAGGCCTTTCGCCGCGGTAATTTTCAGGTTGTTCAAGGTTTCCGAAGGAAAATAAATCGTCGTCAATACCGACAAGCCTCCATCTGCGAAAAACTCTGCTGAGGCAACATCTGTGATCAAGGTAAAGTCAATCGTGTCAGTTGTGGCTAGACGTGGCGCATAAGCTTTCCCGGCAAACTTCGCACTGAAACTATGATCCCCTGCCGCATCGCGATCCACAAAATAGCGATTCGAAGCTGCTTCGTAACCAATGATTACTTGTTCACCTTTGTTGTTGGAAAGCGTGATAGAAAAATCCTGCACCGGTAATTTCCCCGACAAGCGTTGCAGCGCAGAAGCCGACTTCACAACTTTATTCGATTTAATCGTTTGTGTCCCCGTGATGTAGTTTGAAACAGCGGCAATAGGTGTGGAAGCCAACACATATTTCCCGTTCAGGTTATGTAATTTCAAATCCCGAGGCAAGGTATTTGCACTGCGCCATGTTGCAGTAGGTACAACCGTCGCATAATCCCAGTTGGACATCCAACCCATAAAAATCCGCTTATCGCCCGTTTCGTGGAAAGTCACTCCAGCGTAATTATCTCTACCATAATCCACCCAGCGGGTTTCTTCGTCTTGCGGAATGAATTGATGTCCATCGAAATCCCCCACAAAATATTGTGCTCCAGAACCTCCATTCGCCGCTCCTGGATTTAAGTTGACGATTAAGACCCATTTGGTCTTCCCATCCACTTGCATCGGAAACAAATCTGGACATTCCCAAACACCGCCATGGGCACCTAATTTTGCACCAAACTCACTTTCCTTCGTCCAGTTTTTCAAGTCGGGCGAAGAATAAAACGTCTCCCGATCCTGCGTCGCCAAAACCATAATCCATTTCTTCCCAGGTGCATACCAAGTCACATTCGGATCACGAAAATCAGCAATTCCAGGGTTTTTGATCACGGGATTTCCGGCAAATTTAGTGAAGGTTTGGCCTCCGTCTAAGCTGTAGGCAATGCTTTGATTTTCGCGATCGATCCGACCTGCTTTTTCCCAAGCCATGTTGTGGCTCGTGTAAATAGCAACCACAGGCGCAATGCCCTTGCTACCTAAACCCGAAGTATTTTGATGATCGATGACAGCTGAACCCGAGAAGATTAAACCTAAGCTATCCGGATACAAGGCAATCGGTTGGTGTTCCCAATGCATCAAATCCTTACTCGTCGCGTGGCCCCAGTGCATGGGTCCCCAAACCGTACTTTCCGGATGGTACTGGTAATATAAATGATAGGTACCGTTCGCATAAAACATCCCGTTCGGGTCATTCATCCACATGCTTGGTGGCGTGAAATGCAATTGCGGGCGATGTTTTTCCTGTGCGAAAACGGCTAAGGAAATCAATAAAAAGAAGAGAATATGTTTCATAAAGGCAAAAAAATGGGTGACCCAGCTGAGCCACCCAACAAAAATACGGGAATTCGTTACAAATTCTTTAAAAACTCGATGCTTCGTGGAACAAAATCAAGTTCTTGATTACTTTCATCCTCAATGAAGCAATGTTCGATGCCATTTTTCTTCGCGAGTTTGATGATTTCTTTCCAGTTTCCCTGGCCCGTTCCCACAGGAACATCATTTTCCGCAGGCGTACCACCCGTTAAATTTCCTTCCACCCCTTTGCGCAAATCTTTGACGTGCATCAATTTCCAACGATTCGGGTATTTCTTCAATAATTTAACCGGCATATCAGCGCCTCCGCCGTGCATCGTCCACAAGACATCCATCTCAAAAGAAACATAAGCCGGATTCGTATTTTTGATGATGTAATCCATCAAGGTTCCGTCTTCATAAGCATGAAATTCGTAGCCATGGTCGTGGTAAGTAAACGTGATCCCGTTTTCTTTAAACACTTTTCCTGCACTGTTAAAAAGTGCAACGGCTTTTTGGGCATCTTCGAGTGTAAAATCCGTGCCTTTGTGTGGAATCCAAGCGCACATGACAAATTTGGCCCCTAAGGTTTTCGCCCGACGAACCGCTTCCAAGGGATTCGCTAATTCGTCATAGCCAACACCCGTCGACGGAATGCTGATGCCACGATCATTACATAATTTCTTGAATTGTTCTTCGGTATAACCTTTTGTTGCACCGCCTTCTAATTCCGTAATACCCATTTTCTGAATGATATCCAGCGTATTTTCAGTGCTTTTGGGGAAATGATTCCGGAAGGTGTAGGCCTGCACACCCATCGGGTAGGTGTATAATTTTTGAGCGAATGCGGGGAGCGTTAACAAGAACGCAAAAGCGAATAAGGTCTGTTTCATTTTTAAATAGGTTGGTCCGTAAAAGTGAAAGTTTTTTCTGAATTATGCTAATTTTGTTGTCATGGAAAAACCCTACCACACGGATCAAGTTTTTGATAAAATAGACACGCTTGCTTTAGGCGAATACGAAGGTTGTACGTTTCGTAATTGCCAATTTGAATCGGCGGATTTTAAGAACTTCCAATTCGTGGATTGTCGGTTCGAGGACTGCAACCTGAGTCTTGTCAAATTAAGCGCGGCATCCTTCCAAAAGGTTTATTTCCAAAGCTGCAAGATGCAAGGTCTACGTTTTGAGGCATGTAATCCCTTTTTATTTGAAGTTCATTTCAAGAACTGCGTATTAAATTTGTCATCATTTTACCAAGTAAACGGTAAGGGAACGAGTTTCGAATCCTGCAACTTGCATGAGGTTGATTTCACGGAGGCAAATTTCAGCGAGGCGCATTTTGAGGAATGTGATTTGGCAGGCGCGTTGTTTGACCGGACAAATTTAGAGAAGGCTGATTTCCGCAATGCCTTCAATTTCCGCATTTCCCCAACGATTAATCGATTGAAGAAAGCCAAATTTTCCCAAGACGGATTAGCTGGCTTATTGACTGATTTCGGGATCGTGATCAGCTAATTGATAATTTTTTCTTGGCTTATTTGATTTTGCTTTTTTCCCTTTAGCTTTGTAAAGCTCTGAGGATGAAAGCTGAAGAGATCTAAACCTATGAAAAAACTATTCTATTCATGCATGTTCTGCATGGCATTTTTCGTTGCACACGCCCAAAAAATTGAGTCGGCAAGTTTCATTTACGAATCCGCTCCCTTCCCATCTTGTCATGCATCCACCTTGGTGGAAACCCCACAAGGCATTGCGGCAGCCTGGTTCGGGGGATCCCATGAAAAACATCCGGATGTGGCGATTTGGTTAAGTTTTTACAGACAAGGTCGCTGGTCTGAGCCGGTGGAAGTAGCCAATGGCATTCAAGGAAATGGGAAACGATATCCGCTTTGGAATCCTGTTTTATTTCAAATGCCGGGGAAAGAACTCATCTTGTTTTATAAGGATGGGCCGGCTCCCGACGAATGGTGGGGCATGTTAAAACGCTCATTCGATGGAGGAAAGACTTGGTCTGCCGCGGAACAGCTCCCCAAAGACATCTATGGACCGATCAAAAACAAACCAGAATTACTGGCTGACGGGACACTCATTTGTCCATCGAGTTCGGAAGATCACGATTGGCGATTGCACATGGAATTCACGAAAGATGCGGGTAAAACCTGGACTCGGACTGCTGCCTTAAATGATGGTGTAACGACATCGGCCATACAACCTAGTATCCTAAAATTACCGGGGGGTAAACTCCAACTCGTTTGTCGGTCGGAAAACGACTACGTCTTACAAGCCACCTCGGAGGATCAAGGTAAAAGTTGGTCAGCCCTAAAGCCTACGACCCTTTTAAATCCGAATTCAGGCATTGATGCGGTCACCTTACAAGATGGCCGACATATCCTTGTATACAACAATACCAAAAAAGGACGGAGCCCCTTAAATGTCGCGATTTCGTCGGATGGTCAAAACTGGCAAGACATTGCCATCTTAGAAAATGAGCCGAATGGCGAGTTTTCTTACCCCGCTGTCATCCAATCGACCGATGGGAAAATTCACATCACCTACACGTGGAAGCGAAAGAAAATCAAACATGTCGTGATGACGCTCTAATATGACTACACTCGATCTGGCAATCATTGGTATTTACCTCCTCAGCATGGTTGGGGTGGGAATCTATTTTTCCCAGCGAAACCGTAATTCGGAGCAATTTACAACGGCATCTGGTCAAATTCCGGGATGGGCTTTGGGTCTGAGCTTTTATGCCACTTTTCTGAGTGCGATTACTTTTCTGGGTGACCCAGGGAAATCCTTTGGAAGCAATTGGAATCCATTTGTTTTCAGCCTTTCTATCCCACTTGCCGCTTGGGTTTCAAGCAAATTATTTGTTCCTTTTTATCGAAATGGGCAGTCGGTGAGTGCCTATTCTCACTTAGAAGAACGTTTTGGCGCATGGGCTAGAATCTATGCGATGCTATGTTTTATTATGACGCAGCTAGCAAGAATGGGAACTATTTTCTATGGTTTAGCACTAACGATTAATGCCCTTTCTGGCATTGAAATGCCACTCATCATTATAATCGCAGGACTCGTAATTATCCTATACACCGTATTAGGGGGAATGGAAGCTGTCATTTGGACGGAAGTCATTCAGGCAATTCTGAAGACCTTGGGAGCTCTTATGATATTAGGATTGATCTTAAACCAAGTGGATTTCGGGGAAATTTGGGCAATCGGCCAGCGAGATGAAAAATTTAGTTTGGGGACTTTTCAACCCGACTTAACAACAAACTCCTTCTGGGTGATTTTACTCTATGGATTTTTCATTAATCTGACGAATTTTGGTGTAGACCAAAATTATATTCAACGTTACCATACAGCAAAAAACACACAAGAAGCTGCCAAAAGCATTTGGCTCTGCGTGTTGTATTATGTGCCCGTTTCCTTTCTTTTCTTCTTCCTAGGTACAGCGCTTTATGCGTTTTACGAATTAAATCCGGGACTCATTGTGGAACTGAAACAACACGTTTCGGAAGAGAAAAATATTCCGCTCGGTAGCATCAAGGCTGTGGATTATGCCGACCGCGTTTTACCTTATTTTATGAAGACGCAAATCCCGAAGGGCCTTTTGGGATTGCTACTCGCGGCATTATTGTCGGCAGGCATGAGCACCATGAGTTCGGGGATGAACAGCTCTGCGACGGTATTTCTGAAAGATATTTACCTACGCTATATTCAAAAAGACCTGAGTCCACAAAAACAATTACGGGTTTTGCATATAGCCACAATCGTAATAGGTTGCCTTGGGATTGTGTTTGGCATCAGTATGATAGGGGTCAAAAGTTTATTGGATGTTTGGTGGAAGCTATCAGGCATCTTTGCCGGAGGTATGTTGGGCATCTTTCTACTAGGTTTTCTTGCGAAAAAAGTATCCAATGTGGCAGCGAAAATCGCAGCTTTTGTGGGCGTGATCATCATTGCTTGGATGTCGTTTAAGGATAATTTACCCGAAAACCTGCAGATTCCTTTGGATGGGAAAATGACGGTGGTTGTAGGGACACTCACGATTCTCCTTGCTGGTACACTCGTTCAACGAATCTTAAAAAAACGATGAAGCTTCCTGAGGGATTTATTCCGGTCATGTTGACGCCCTTTACCGCCGACTTGCAGGTAGACTATTCCTGTTTGAGGAAATTGACGGAATTCTATTTGGAAGCAGGCGCTGTAGGCTTGTTTGCAAATTGCTTGTCGAGTGAGATGTACGAATTAAGTGACGAAGAGCGACTGAATGTAATAGCAACCGTGGTCAATCAAGTCGCAAATCGGGTCCCCGTGGTAGCCACAGGAACTTTTGGGGGTAACATCAACGACATGGCGGAGTTTTCAAAAAGTGTCTATGGGCTTGGTGTTGATGCCGTCATCATCTTAAATAATCAGTTCGTCAGCGAAACAGAATCCGATGAGGTTTTCCTTGCCCGAGTACACGCATGGTTGGACCTAACACCTGGAATTCCCTTCGGTATTTATGAATGTCCTATACCCTATAAACGATTGGTTAGCATTCCTGTGTTGGAAAATCTACTAGCGACAGGGCGCCTTTGTTACCACAAGGATACCTCGTTACAAATTGATGAAGTGGCGGCCAAAATAAAGGCGGGGGGCCAACAGGTTTTTGGGGTATATGACGCCTATATTGAACATGCGATTGAATCGTTGAATGCCGGGTCAAAAGGCCTTTCCTGTATCCAAGGCAATTATTTTCCAGAGCTAATCGTGGATCTATGCAAAAAAACTAAACGCAGCCAAGCGATTCAGAATTTCATGTCTGAACACATGCGCCTTATGCATGAAACGTATCCAATTAGTGCGAAATATGTGTTACAAAAAATGGGCTTCCCGATTGACCTAGCGACACGTCGAAAAGTAGGCGAACTTAGTTCAGAAATGATGAAGAAGCTAGACGCCCTCATCGAAGAATATCGCGAACGATTTTGAGGTGATGTTCCGTGTGAATCCACAAAAATCGCTTCGCATGCTTGGTATTTAAATGCCCAAAAAGCGGATGCGGAAAGAAATGTTTGGGTTGTTGGTTCAACAAATTCAATACACTCAAACTGGCACGGTCTAATGCCGCATCCAATTCCTCTTTAGAAATTGTATCCGGAACTACGCCCTTAGGAGCACGCGCTTTCCCGCGAGGAATCTTTTTTGTGAATAACACATACCACTTTCTGAATGTATGTTTTGGTGCATATTCTGCTGGATTCGAAGCGGCCAAAGTCGCCACGACACCATTGATTACTTGCAGGTTATGCAACAAATGCCAGCCAACAGAACTCGAAGAAACAGCGGGATTTGTGGTTTCCCATTGCTCCGCTAAAGTTTGCATTTCTTTTAATTGGATGGCTAGTTGGTTGATCATAAGCGCATTTGGAAAAACAATCCGTGGTTCGACTTTTCAAATTTCATAGGACCGTAAGCATCAAAATTTGAACCTAAACCTACGGTAAATTTATCAAAGGTCAAGCCCGCCCGTAAGCTTGTACCACTTCGCGCATGCGTTCCCACTTCGATATCACGAACTAAAAGCCCCTGTAAACGGGTGTATAAACGTAATTTGTCCGATAATTTTGGCTTGTATTCAGCTAAAGCCACGGTTTCAAATGCATAGCCTGGTTTAAAATTTAGCGTAGGAAAAACCACGATCAAATAATCAGGGCTCGCTTTTAGGAACTGAAAACCTACTGTAGGAACGAAACCTAATTTATAATGCCATTGCAATCCCGATGCAGCACTAAACCCTTTTCCCAAGGCATAGGCGATTGAATTATTTAAGACGATCTCCGTCTCAGAAGGGGTATTTTGGTAGTCGGCAGCACCAACCGTCACATTGAAAAAATTGAATTTACCAGCGGCGTCTATTGGCCGATTGATAATAATTAACAAATTCGCCCGATTATTACCCGCCATCACCTCCACAGGCAAAGGGGCTTTTTGTGCGATTAAAACAGAGAAGGGGGCCAACAAGGCGATGAGTACAAATAATTTTTTCATGACTACAAAAATACGGAAAACTTAGTTGGCCAACTTTTTTTGAGACCAAAAAGCAAAAACTGCCGCCGTAATAAACATGATCAAACTATAGACCACCGCTGGAATCGTCATCGCTCCATTGTTCAAAATACTCAATGCAATGTAAATCGCTAAGGATCCATTGTGAATCCCTACCTCCATCGAAATCGCCACGGCTTGTTTGGGCGGAAGCTTAAATAAACGCGGAAGAAAATAACCCACGAACAAACAAGCTAAATTAAAGCTAAGCGCCGCGCCGCCCACGGCTTTAATATCATGCACCAAATGATCGATTTCTTTTAGACCGGCTAAGACAATTAACAAAGCGAGGAATAACCCAGAAATCAATTTAACCTTCCCTTCCATCCGCTGTGCAAAGGCAGGATAGCGGTGCCGAATCCACATCCCCAAACTAATGGGCGTAATGATCATCGCACAAACCTCCAATACTTTCTGAAATTGCATGGGCACATAGGCCTCCGCTTGCATGAAATACGCGAGGGAAAAATTCACAATACCGGCAATCGAAAAGATGGAAAGCACGCTATTCAGCGCGGTTAAACTCACATTCAAGGCGACATCCCCTCCTGCCATGTGGCTGTAAAGATTCGCTGAGGGGCCGCCGGGGGCTGCGGCTAATAGCATTAGGCCAACTGCCAAGGCGGGTTCCAATTGGAAGAAATCGGCAATGAATAGGCAGATAGCCGGCAACAATAACATTTGGGTAATCAAGCCGATGAGCACTGCTTTGGGATATTCAAAAATTCGTTTGAAATCTGAGGGGGTTAAGGATAAGCCTAATCCGACCATGATGATGGCGATGGCCATGGGCATGAGATAGATCGAAAGAAAACTTGCTTGCATCCAATAATTTTTAAACCTTGCTCAAAATATTGAAATTTTGCTTGTCATCCTAAAATTATTTGTCCGTCTAGGCCTCTGGATCTTCGTTCCCAAGGTCCATATTCGCAATAAAAGCCTCCTCGCAAAACAAGGACCTTTGCTGGTCGTAGCAAACCACCCCGACTCCTTTTTAGACGCCGTCATCCTAGGTGCATATTACCCACGAAAAATGCATTTTCTCGCAAGGGGAGACGTTTTTCGGAAACCTTTCTTTGGCTTTTTGTTGCGCTCCATTGGGATGATTCCTATCCATCGGGCACGGGAAGGTCGAGAGCATTTGCACTTGAATGCTGGGACATTTGATGCCTCGGTTGATGTGCTTGCCCAAGGCGGTGGCATCTTGATTTTCATTGAAGGGATATGTTTGTTGACCCATGAATTACAGCCCTACAAAAAAGGCGCCACACGAATTTTGGAAGCCGCCCAGCAACGAGGTGTGGATCCGATGATTCATGTAGTCGGAATTGCTTACAACGATTTCAAAGCATTTGGCAAAGTCGTTGAAATACATGTAGAAGAGTTTGAGCAATCGCCGACCTTAGAACATGCCAAACATCGCTTGGACTTTAACGCAGCGGTGTTCGAACAAATGCGCCGATTAATTCATGTTCCTACGAAACATATAAGCATCAAAAGAAGCCTTTTTTACTACCTGAATCTGCCTTATTACCGTTGGATTCAAAAAACTGTGGATCAAAAAACGAAGGGGACAGTATTTTATGATTCGGTGATGTTTGCTGCGTTGCTTTTTACTTATCCGATTTATTTGTTGCTGCTCGGAACGGGCTTATGGCTTGTGGGTCTACCGATTTGGTACGTGCTATTTTTTATCCTGATGTTACCTTTGGGAATCAAAATTCAAATGCAAAGCACATAAAAAAAGCCCTGGAATTTCCAGGGCTCAGATTAGTCTTGTATCGACGAAATGGGTTTCGTCGCGTGGTACAATTCATACCAATCTTCGTGACTTAAACTGATTTGGAACGAATTCACAATGTTGCGAATGCGATTCTCTTCGAGGGTTCCAATTAAAGGCAAGGCGCCTAATTTCACCAACCAAGCTACGGCAATCGATTCGATGTTTGCATCGTAACGAGCCGCGATTTCCAATAATTTTTTACGCACCTTCAGGGCTAGTTCATCAGTCCCGTGTTCGATGCGACCACCCGCTAAAGGAGATGTCGCCAAGGGACGCATGTATTTTTGCTTGATGTAATCGATGGCACCGTTATCCAATGCCGCGGTGTTCAACAAGTTCAAGTCGATGTGATTCGAAACAACCGGAATGTTCAAATAAGAAACCAACAACTGATGTTGGTATACAGAAAAATTCGAAACCCCGATGTTCTTCACTTTTCCGGAAGACTTCAATTTTTCCAAAGCCAAAGCTGTCGATTCCAAATCCGAAAGCGGATCCAATTGGTCTAACAAAAACACATCCAAATAATCTGTTTGCAGATTACGCAGGGAATTTTCCACAGAAAGCGTAATGTGTTCCGCTGAAGTATTTACGTGGTTAACGCGATACAAAGGCGGTGTGTTTACACCACATTTGGAAAAAAGAACGATGTCGGAACGTTTGAAAGATTGTTTGGCAAGCACTTCGCCGAAACTTTTTTCGCAGGTATAATTTCCATAGCGATCTGCGTGGTCAAAGGTGTTCACGCCTAATTCCAAGCAAAGGTTGACAATTTTCTCCATGTCGCCCTTGCCCGCTTCCCAGCGCCAGAATCCGTAAATAGCAGGAGAAACTTTGGGACCTGCATCACTTAAATAGACCTTGTTCATGCTAATATAATTTTTGAAGCTGCTAATAAATCATCAACTAAATGGGTGGCTTTCGTTTCCGTTCCTTGCGGAGCCAAACGAATCGTCCGTAATCCGGCACGCGTTCCGGCAGTAATATCCCGCTCGTGATCCCCCACCATCCAGGAAGCATCCATATCTACTTCGTATTTGGCTGCTGCTTTTTCAATCATCAAGGATCCCGGTTTACGGGTCAAAGAATGACTATCAAATTTTTCGTGGTAAGGGCAGAAATAAATATCGTCTAATTCCACACCTGTTCCATCTTGGATGGCTTGGTGAATCATGTAGACATCCTCACGTTTGTAAACACCTTTAGCGATACCACTTTGGTTGGTGATAATCACCAACAAATATCCAGCATCCTTCAAAGCGCGCAAGGCCTCTCCTACACCCGGCGGAATGATGAATTCCTCCATGCGGTACACATAATCCACGCGGTCAACATTTAGAACGCCGTCGCGATCCAAAAAAATGCACTTATTCTTCATTCAAATTAAAATAAAAGCTTCCAAGGAATGCGGCTCAAGATTAAAACGAGCGCAGCCAAGGTGAAAATCAAGGCGTTTTTGTGTTTCGCAGCATCTGCGATCGCCTTCTTATTTTTCGCATTATTCACGGTTGCCAAAACAACAGCAATAATGTTCACGGAAATATGCTCAACAGCGATTAAACGCGTTGCTGGATCCTTCATTGCTGCACCGAAATCGGTAAAAGCAGCCGCCGTAATCGGGCTTAAAAAGAAGTAAAGCGCTAATCCAATCAGCAATTGGGTATGCAAGGAAATCATAAAGAACAAACCTGCTTTGCGATCTGATTCAGTAAACAAAGCGTTGTTTGAACGTCCACGAAGCGCGCGGGCAATCACATTAATACCTAAAATGAACACGAGTACAAAGAGTACGATGTGAACGGTTGAAACAATTGAATACATGTGATGATAAGTTTTAGTTTGGCGCAAAGATACAAAAAGCCCTTGGAACGTGACCTTTGTTACGAATAATCCTCCAATTTTCTTTACCTTTGGGACTCAAAATACCCACAAAAATGTCAGATTCATCCAAATTGAAAGCCACCATTAACGCTCGTTGTCCACAATGTCATGAGGGTCGATTATTCAAATTTAAGTGGTGGAATGTCTTCAATTTTGCTCAGATGGAGGAACATTGCTCTGAATGTGGCATGCGTTATGAAGTAGAACCCGGTTTTTTTTATGGGGCAATGTATGTTTCTTATGCCTTTACGGTGGGAATTATGCTCATAGGCGGTATCATCATTTTCAATTTATTTAATGATCCTGATGCGATGGGCTATGTGATTCCCATCACAACAGTGTCCTTGATTTTGGTTCCTTTCAATTACCGCGTCTCCCGCGTTATTTTCATACATTTGTTTTCCGGAGTCAAATACCGGCCGAATAAATAATGAAAATCCTTGACCTGTACATTCTGAAAAAATTCCTGAAGACCTATGTCTTCGCGGTTTTTCTCATCGTATTGATTGTCATGGTCATTGATTACACAGAAAAAATCGATGATTTTATTCGAAAAGAAGCGCCCATGCGGGCCATCATTTTCGACTATTATTTGAACTTTATTCCCTATTGGGCGAATTACATCAGTCCCTTGATGGTCTTCATCGCGACGGTATTTTTTACCGCCAACATGGCTGCCAAAACCGAAATCATTGCCATTCTCAGTTCAGGTGTTAGCTTCACCCGATTGATGCGACCATATTTAATTGGCTCCTCCATCATTGCCTTAGGAACCTTCTTGATGATCGGTTGGGTCGTACCCAATGCCAATAAAATCCGCGTTCCCTTTGAACATGAATACATCAATGGAACCTACTTTTTCGATAAGCGGGATGTGCATATCAAGATTGCGCCGGAAGTGTATGCCTACATTGAGAGTTATGACAACACGTCGAATACCGGCTATCGTTTTAGTTTAGAGCGGATTGCCGACAATGAAATCAAGCAGAAATTGATGTCGGACCGCATCACCTGGGATTCTGTGGCGAAGAAATGGACCATTCATGATTACCGGATTCGGACCTTTACTGGCGGAGGAAATGGGATTGTTTTTGGAACAAAGATTGATACGACTTTGAATCTGTTGCCCAAAGATTTTCAGAATAAGCACTTGTTGCACGAGACTTTTACCTTGCCAGAATTGAACCGACACATCGATTTGGTTCGGTCGCGTGGGGCAGATGGAATTGAGGTGTTTTTGATTGAGAAATACTTACGATTTGCCAATCCCTTTTCGATCATTATTTTGACGATTATCGGCTTCTTGGTTTCTGCTCGAAAAGCGCGAGGAGGCGTAGGGTTCCAAATTGCATTAGGGTTTAGTTTGGCCTTTGTGTACATCTTGTTTTTCATGATGAGTAAAGGAATTGCAGAGGGTGGCGGGATGCCACCGATGTTGGCCGTTTGGTTGCCTAACATCGTCTTTTCTGGCGTAGGCCTCGGCTTATATTACACCATTCCGCGTTAAGATGAAGTCGGCCCCACGCTTGCTGGATTATCTGAAAATCCATTTCATTGTGGTGCTATATGCGTTCACGGCCATTTTGGGCAATGCGACGCATGCGAATGCGCTGACGATTGTCTTTTTCCGTTGCATAATTGCAGCGGTGGGATTAGTCGGGATTCTGTATTATTCCAAAAGCTCTTTTCGCATTAGCCAAAAAGTCTTGAGCGTCTGGCTCTTGAATGGCGTATTCATTTCTTTGCACTGGTTGTTGTTTTTTGGGGCTGCCAAAGTCTCTACCGTTGCGATGTGTTTGGCGGGATTATCGACGCAAACCTTCTGGACTTCGGTGATGGAACCTATCGCGAAGAAGACGAAGATTTCTTGGGAAGAGGTATTCTTGGGGGTGCTGGTGATTGTGGCATTGGGGATTATTTTTTCGGTCCAACAAGCGCAATGGCTGGGATTGTTGATGGGTATCGGAGCGGGATTTTTTGGCGCGCTGTTTTCGGTAATCAATGGCAATTTTACGCATACACATGATCCGAAATTGATTACCGCGTACGAGATGACCGCCGCGGGTGTTATGACTGGATTGGTTTGGGCTTATGGATTGCTCGAAGGAGGCGTGGGCTATATTCCGCTGGAATGGGACTGGTTGTGGATTGGAATTTTGGCAGTCGTTTGTACCGTATATGCCTATACGGAAACGATACATTTATACAAGGTATTCTCGGTCTTTTCGATCAACTTGGTTATCACGCTGGAACCGGTTTATGGCATACTCTTAGCCGTGTTTATTTTTGGACAAAAAGAGGTGATGTCGGCGGGATTTTACTGGGGTACGGCATTGCTGGTGCTGACGGTGATGGTGCAGCC
>CALLKB010000065.1 GCA_938008575.1 uncultured Cytophagaceae bacterium
CTTTGTACTCCTGGAGACCACCCAGCTTTGTTTTACGCAGCACAATTATGTGGCGTCACCCTAATGTTTAAGATAGGCGGTTCTCAAGCAATAGCAGCAATGGCCCAAGGAACGGAAAGTGTTCCGGCTGTTTATAAGATTTTTGGACCAGGTAATCAATATGTGACTGCGGCTAAAATGTATGCCAATCGAATGGGAATTGCCATTGATATGCCTGCGGGTCCTTCGGAAGTAGCGGTATTTGCGGATGAAACTGCTAAACCTGCCTATATAGCTTCCGATTTACTCTCACAAGCGGAACATGGCCATGATTCTCAAGTTGTACTCATCAGTACATCAGAACAAATATTAAATGAATCGATTCATGAAATCAAAAAGCAATTGGCGGAATTGCCAAGAAAAGAATTTGCAGCCAGTGCATTAAATAATTCACAGTTCATTTTGTTAAAATCGAATGAAGAGGCAATTGACTTGTTAAATGAATATGGTGCAGAGCACTTGATCTTGGCATGTGAAAATCCAGAGAATTTTGCAGATTCAATAAGCAATGCTGGCTCTATCTTTTTAGGGCATTTCACACCTGAATCAGCAGGTGATTATGCCTCAGGTACAAATCACACCTTACCTACCAATGGTTTTGCAAAAGCCTATTCAGGTGTTAATCTAGATAGTTTTGTTAAGAAGATTACCTTGCAAGCAATCAGTCAAGCAGGCTTAGCTAATATTGGACCAAGTATTATTCAAATGGCAGAAGCGGAGTCTTTACAAGCACATGCGAATGCCGTTAAAATTCGATTAAGTTAATGGATTATCAAGCGTATATATTACCCCATATTTGGAACTTAAAACCTTATTCCTCGGCTCGTGATGAGTTTAAGGGAAATGAAGGCGTATTCTTAGATGCGAACGAAAATCCGATTGGTTCGGGCACTGCAATTGCGGCATGGAATCGTTATCCTGATCCTATGCAACATCAAATCAAAGCGCAATTAGCTAAGATCAAAGGTTGCGAAGAGAATCAAATATTCTTAGGTAATGGATCCGATGAAGCCATTGATTTATTAATGCGCATGACCTGCGCAACAGATAAACATAACATCATCATTTGCCCTCCTACCTATGGCATGTATGAGGTAAGTGCTTCGATTAATAATATTGTGATTCAGCGAATCAATTTAACGGCCGAATATCAATTAGATGTTCCAGCGATTTTGGCTGCAATTAATTCAGAAACTCGCCTATTATTTATCTGTTCTCCAAATAATCCTACAGGTAATAAACTGAATCGAGCTGATATTTATCAATTACTAAACAGCTTTAAAACAGGTTTTGTGGTTATTGATGAAGCCTATATCGACTTTTCCGATGAACCTAGTTTTATCAGCGAATTGGCAAAATATCCGCATTTAATCGTGATGCAAACCTTATCCAAGGCGTATGGCTTAGCGTCGTTACGCTTGGGAATGGCTTATGCTAACCCAACGATTATTTCCTTGTTGAATAAAATCAAACCTCCATATAATATTGGAGGTGCGACCCAACAAATTGTTTCCCAGGCATTAGCAGACAGAGAATTTGTCAAAAATGGCATTGAATTAATCTTATCGGAGAAGTCAAGGTTAATTACTGAATTTGATAAAATACCACAAGTTCAACAGGTATACCCGAGTCATGCCAACTTTTTATTAGTTAAATTGCAGTCGGCACAAGCATTATTTGACTATCTTATCACTGAAAAAGTAATCACGCGTAATCGTTCAAGTGTTCCTTTGTGTGAAGATACCATTCGAATAACGGTTGGTTTACCAGCTGAAAACTCGATCCTTTTGGAAAAGATTAAATCGTTTTACCTATGAAAAGCCTTATAATACGAATTACACTGAGTTTCGTTTTATTGCTTTCGAGTCAATTGACATATGGTCAATTAAAGGACTGGGCGGCAGGATTTAGAATTGGCGAACCTGGTGGTTTTATGGCTAGAAAGTATTCTGAAAATGGGGTCAACGCCATTGAAGTAAATATAGGTACTTATGGTGGACTTTGGGGCACTGATCGTACCTATCAAGATGGCACATTTCGTAATATCGGATATTCAGTTAATGTCTTGTATTTGTGGCATCATCCCACGTTAGTAAATGCGGACTTACACACCTATTATGGTTTTGGGCCACAAATAAATTCCCGCGATTGGTATCCTAACAAAACAAGCAATAATCAAGCCGATGGTCGAAATCGGGTATCAGGCATGGGAGCAACAGCTATCGGTGGACTTGAGTATTTCCCTATTGATGCGCCTAATTTAAGTTTCTTTTCAGAAATCGGATTTTATGCTGAAATATTCCCCAATCCCTTTTTCATGAATTTACAAGGTGGAATAGGAGTTCGCGTAAATTTCTAATGAGGGGATGTAGCTCAGTTGGCTAGAGCGCTTGCATGGCATGCAAGAGGTCGTCGGT
>CALLKB010000066.1 GCA_938008575.1 uncultured Cytophagaceae bacterium
TGGTAAGTCGGGCTCAGGAAAAAGTACCTTTTTTAAATCTATTTTCGGTGAATTAGCCATTGATGCGGGCTCAGCGCACGTTGCTGGCTATGATTTAGTATCGATTAAAAATCAAGATATTCCGTATCTGCGACGCAAATTAGGATTTGTATTCCAAGACTTTCAGTTGTTAACCGACCGCAATGTAGAGCGGAATTTAGCCTTTGTTTTGGAGGCTACGGGTCATAAAGATAAGGCTGAGATCAAAGCGCGGATCGAAGCTGTTTTGGAACAGGTGGGTATGTCTAATGCGATCCACAAACGCGTACATAAATTGTCAGGTGGAGAGCAGCAACGCATCGCCATTGCGCGAGCTTTATTGAATAATCCTGTTTTAATCCTAGCTGATGAGCCTACAGGTCATTTAGATCCAGAGGTTTCCTTAGAAATCATGGAATTATTTAAACAATTGACCTTACAGGGTACAGCCATCATCATGGCAAGCCATGATTACCACACGATTCAACGTGTTCCAGGAAAAATCCTGAAATGCGAAGGTGGACATATCGTGCCTGTTAGCTCTCTTTAACCGATTATTTTCCCGTCAAATAAGTTACCGGAATAATGCATTCCTCTAACGAAATACCGCCATGTTGGAAGGTATTACGGTAGTGGTTGACATATTGATTGTAATTGTTCGGATAGGCAAACATGTAATCTTCTTTCGTAAATACATACGAAGTAGAAACATTGGGTTTCGGCAAGAATAATTGCTCAGGCTTTCGGCAGACCATCATCTTACTTGAGGCATCCCAATTTAAATTTTTCCCTTGTTTGTAGCGTAAATTCGTGTTTGTATTGCGATCTCCAATGATTTTAATCGGGTTTTGTACGCGAATCATGCCATGGTCTGTAGTGATGATTACACGCCCTTTTTTCTCTGCGATGCGCTTCAAGAAATCGAATAAGGGGGAGTGCTGGAACCAACTCGCCGTTAGGCTACGATATGCGGATTCATCGGGTGCTAATTCCTTAATCATGGCCATATCCGTCCTTGCATGGGAAAGCATGTCCACAAAATTATAGACAACGACATTCAACTGGTTGGTCAATAATTTATTGAAATTATCAACTAACTGTTTCCCCTGGTATTGATGAACAATTTTATGATAAGATGCCTTTGCGTCGATTCTTAGGCGCTTTAATTGCTCATTTAAGTAGAACTCCTCATGTTGATTATAACCTTCCTCATCTTCCGAATCCCCTAAATCAAACACCCATTTGTCGGGGTAATTTTTTTGAATCTCCATCGGCATCATGCCTGCAAATATTGAGTTTCGCGCATAAGCCGTTGTGGTAGGTAAAATGGAATAATAGGTCTTTTCATCTTCCACTTGGAAATAATCTTGGATAAATAATTCCAAGGTTTTCCATTGGTCATAACGTAAATTGTCTACCAAAATAAAGAAGAGCGGAGACTTATCTTGAAGGCGCGGAAAAACATGTTTACGCATCATCAAATGGCTTAAAATTGGCGTGTCGCTATTGGGTTTCTGTAACCAAGATTCATACGAATTCTCGATGAATTTACTGAAATGGACGTTGGCTTCTGATTTTTGGTTGATGAGTACCTCCGACATCGATTTATTCTCTGTCTGATCGATTTCCAGCTCCCAATAGGTTAGCTTTTTATAGATTTCAGCCCATTCTGCCGCGTTTAAATCATCTTGATAACGCATGGAAAGTTCCCGAAATTCTTGTTGGTAACTTAAATTCGTCTTCTCCTCTTCCAAACGTTTTTTGTCAAAAATACGCTTAACGGACAATAGTAATTGATTTGGATTCAGTGGTTTAATGAGGTAGTCGGCAATTTTAGATCCGATAGCATCTTCCATCAATTCTTCTTCTTCCGATTTTGTAATCATGATAACCGGAAGATTCGGACGAATTTGCTTAATCGCAATTAAGACCTCTAGCCCTGTCATTCCAGGCATGTTTTCATCTAAAAATAAGACGTCGAATTTTTGTTTATGAACAAGGTCCAAGGCGTCAGCCCCAGAATTGACAGCCGTTACTTGATAACCTTTGCTTTCTAAAAATAAAATATAGGGTGTTAATAAATCAATTTCGTCGTCCGCCCAGAGAATGGAATAATTCATATGTTAGTTTTTATCACCTAAACGAATCATTAGGTTTTTATTGCCTTTAAATCCTTAAAAAATGTTAATGTCAAAAAGCTTTATGGCAGGTTAAATTTAACTAAATTTGTGCAGGCTATCATTGCATGTATGTCAAATAATTCTCCGATTTCTTTCTCTCAAACGGCATACGAAAATCTCGTGGCGCTCGTCCAACAAGGTAAGATGCCCGAACCGTTTTTGCGTGTCGGGATGCGTGGCGGAACTTGTGGGGGAACCTATGTTTTGGGATTTGATCAAAAAACAGAATTCGATGAGGAATACCTGATTCAAGATATTCCTGTCGTCATCGACAAGCGGCAATTGTTATTTGTTTTAGGTACGGAAATAAGCTTTGAGCCGAGTGCCAATGGATTTTATTTACACAAACCAAGCCCCGTTATATGAAGTTTGCTGCCATAGATATCGGTTCGAATGCTGCTCGTTTACAGATTTCTAGTGTCCTGGAAAATGACGGGATGATGAGTTTTAAACGCGTTGAATATGTACGTTTTGCCCTTCGTTTAGGACATGATGTATTTAGTCAAGGAGCTATCACGCCGGAATCAGAAGTCCGCGTGTTTAAATTATTGCATGCTTATAAATTATTGATGGATTTGCACGAAGTGCAGGATTATGCCATTTGCGCAACTTCTGCGATGCGGGAGGCTTCCAATTCGGCAGAACTTGTAACGCGCATTCACAAGATTTTGGATATGAAAATTCAAATCATTGATGGCGCTCGTGAAGCCGAGTTAATCAATGATGTGGTTGTGAAGTCCTTAAACCCGAAAAAGAATTATTTGCATATCGATGTGGGTGGAGGTTCAACCGAGTTGAATTTTTACCGCAATCAAGAGAAATTTGCCTCGAAATCCTTCAAGATTGGCTCTGTTCGTTTATTAGAAGGGAAAGAAAAAGAAGGTGATTGGGATAAAATGAAGAAATGGATTTCACTTCAAATGGAATCGTTGAGAGGTCCTGTTCACGCCGTCGGAACCGGAGGAAATATTAGTAAGTTATACAATCTATCTACGCAAGTGGGCGAGGATAAGACCATGGATATTCAGGAGTTGCAGCGGATTTCCGACTTTATTAGTTCCTATTCCTATGAAGAGCGCGTGAATAAATTGCGCTTGAACACAGACCGTGCGGATGTCATTGTGCCTGCGGCTTCTATCTATTTGACTGCCATGGAATTAGCGGGATGTCAAACAATCTTTGTTCCAGATTTGGGCTTGAAGGATGGAATTATTCAAATGTTGCACGAACGGATGCAACAGCGGAAAAGATCAATCAGCTAATCGATACAATACGCCCATCGAAAGTATTTGGGAGAATTGCCAGTTAGGGTCTTGGTCATAATCTTTGAATAGCACAGCTTGTAAATTCGTGCTAACATATTTGTTGACCTTCATCGTAAAATTCGCATCTAAACGATGCACAACGCCATTTGAATACCCCATGCGGAAATAATCGATTAATGCTGAATATCGCGCTTTCATGTTGATATTTTGAAAGATGTCTTTCTCGATGTTCATCAAGTATTGAAATACGAACTGATTACGAATATTGTCGCCGGGTTTCTCCAAACCAAATAATCCAGCATTGGAAATCCGATCATCAAATACGAAAGTTTGGCGTAAACTACCCACACCTATTCGTGTATAGAATGACTTGTCAGGATGGAATTCGAAACCCATCGAAGATGTAAGATATGCAGGAGCAAAGATATTGGAAACCAAAGAATCAACGGGTATGCCTGCTGCATTCTTCTTTCCGTATTCAAAACCTTGAAAAAACTGAGATGAAAAGTTGGTCGACCCATAAAAATCCCATTTAGGACTGATTCGATAACCGGCTTTAAACTCATAAAATATGCGGTCAACATTCTTTCGAAGGCTTTGGGTTCTGTTTTGAAGAAAACCGACTTGTAAGTTTAAATCACTGTTTAAACGCCAATTGTTATTAACGACTTTGGCTGAATGATTTAAAAACCAACCAATGGCAAAGGTATTTGTACCACCACCTTTCCAGTTGTCAGAAAAGCTCGATTGATTGATGTTAATCCCAGTATTAAAATCCTTTTTCCATTTGCTCGCCAAGCTATCCGCAAGCACCTCGGCTTTTGCCGTAAACATGCTCAAACATAACAAGACCAAGAATAAGAATCGTTGAATCATAAACACAAATGTACAAAAAGGTTTTGCCTAATTAATCTGCTTTGTCGGCTTTTACATGCCAAATTTTCACTGTCGAATCAAAGCACTCTCCGGGTGCCAATATGCGTAAACCGTCTCCGGTATTGAACGCGTCGGTATTTGCCGACATCGGTTCTATTGCCACACAGTTTGAATTTTCAGGTGCAAAAACAACTAAAAAAGGGAAGTCGATACTGGATTGTTCGAAGTACAACGATTCCTTTTTCGACTTATTATACAATTGGGTGATATGTTTATCTTTGGATTTCAAACGAAATACGTTGTCTAATACTTCTTCGCCTAAATTCACTCCTGCACTCGCATCATAGTTTTCCTCGCGCAAAGGAATCATTTGGCTATCGGAATGGAATTTGCTCAAGGAATCAAATCGAATGCTCCAGTCGGCGAGATTCCCTTCCGTCAGCCTAAAATATGGATGCCAACCGCATGCAAAAGGCATATTGCCTTCTCCTGTATTTTTTGCAGTAAAGCGCATTTGGAATATATTCTCTTCGGTAAACGAATAGATTAATTGCATCTCAAAAGGGAAGGGGTAAGCTTTTTCTTCCGCATTATATAGATAGCTTAAAGTTGCCTTTGAATTTTCCTGGCTTATTTCAAAGGGTTTTCGTGCCAAAAGCCCATGAATCGCATTGCCTAAATTAGGCTCATTGATTGGTAATTGATAATTTCTTCCTTCAAAGGAATAATTCCCGTTCCTCACACGGTTTACCCAAGGGCTCAATAAAGCACTGGGATGGTACGGGTTTTCGTTGTTGGCGAACTGATCTGAAAAGGGTATGTCGATGACATTTCCATTCCAATTTAATTGCGTCAACATGCCACCATAAGCGGGAATGAGCTCAAAAAAAGCGGATTGGTCCGGACTTTGAATGCGTACTATTTCCATATTGTTTTTTCTTCAATGCCCATGCCATAGAGGGCAAAATCATATTTGACTGGATCTCGCGGATCTAAAGCTCGCAAGGTATCTGTTAGTTCCAATGCTTTTTTCCAATTCGTTGGCCCCGGTTGAATCAATTGCAAACTTTCCGCCGTTCGTAAGGCATGTACATCTAAAGGGCACACTAATTGGTGTGGCTGAATTTTATGCCAAATGCCAAAATCAACACCCGCATCGTCTTTCCGGACCATCCAACGTAAAAACATGTTGATGCGTTTGCATGCTGAATTCTTAGCCGGGGATGCGATATGCTTTTGTGTTCGAACAGGCGCAAATTCATCATCGAAAAAGCGTTCATAAAAGCGATTAATCGCTTGTTCAACGCTTGGTTCATCCGATTGATTAGGGCCTGCAAATGCATCCTCTAAACTGTTATGTGTCTGGTAATGCCTTTGGAAAAATGAGATAAAATATAAGGCATCGGTAGCGTTGAAGGTTCGATGTTTGAACGTGTCAAAGCGTTTTAAGTCACTTTCTTGATGATGTAAAATGAATTCATGGGGTGCTCCATCCATAAAGTTAATTAATTCATGCGCTTTGGAAATTATGGTTTTCCTTTGGCCCCAAGCCAGCATCGACACCCAAAATCCCATGATTTCGATGTCTTGTTTCTTGGTAAATAAATGCGGGATTTGAATCGGATCATGCTCAATGAAACGCACATGATTGAAAAAATGGAATTTCTCGTCCAGTAATTTAATCACATGCGCTTCCATGGCTTATTTTCGATTACCAAAGAACGCTAAAACTCGAGAAGGCAGTGATAATACCCAAACGGCTACCGTTATGACCAAAGAGAAAGCGGCAATAAACGGATAAGAGAGGATGAATAATACCTCAAATGCGATTGTTCCTGCCGTGATAGGTCTTTTACGTTTCGCCATCTTATTGTACTAAATAGCTGATTTCCGCACGAATACGTTTGTCCACAGCATTTAATCGCTCAAATGCTTTAGGTGATAATTTGATGATCAATTTGCTATCGGTATTCGGTAGACGCCCAATTACCTTAACCCAGATACTTTGTCCATTGGCTAAATTTTTAACTAATACCAAAGTCCCAATAGGTGCTGATTTATGTAAGGCTAAATATTTGCCAGAATTGTCTGGCACATCGATTAATTCAGCCATGCCTGTTTCAATCGTTTTGCGCATGCCATTGGCATCTGTTTGTTCAGCCACAGCTGTGGGCGCTTTTGTCTCTTCGCTTCCTTTGGCAGGAAGTAGTGCTGATTTATCGATTGGCGTTGTTGCAGCTGGAGCGGCTATGATTAGCCGTTGGCCTTCCTTCAATACGTCGCTCGTTAAATTATTCCACTTACGAATTTCAGCCATGGTGACCTTGTACAGATTCGCCACAGTCAAAAGGCTTTGTTTCGCCGTTACGATATGAATGCCATTATTTTTAGCGGGCTCGACGGGAGCTGATGGCTTTTCAATAGGTTTAGCCACATTACCTAAGGTGTTCGTGCTCTCGTCCAAGTAGTGTAATGGAATAAATACCAATTCCCCCGAATTAACCGGTATTTCGATCTCAGGATTTACCTGTTTGAACTCGGTTAATGAAAGATTGAAGTGCTTCAATACGCTAAAAAGGCTTTGTTTAGCCCCTATTTTATACACCAAATAGGTTTTATTGTTTTCCTTTTTGAGTCCCAAGGAATCAAGGCTGTTGCTCATGCCTTTGAATGCACCTAAAAGCATGAAAAAGAGGACTGTATAACGTATTTTATAAATCTGCATAGATGAAAAGTTCACGTTTATCTTTGATGAAAAATAGCGTATTTTGAACGCATTGGAAGGTATGATAGCCCATTAAATCGCCTTCGGCTAAGGTCTCTAAAAACAGCGTATTGAATTCGTAATCACAAATTCTTAGCTTATTTTTCCAAGCGTTCTCGTAAATATAATAAGAAAATATCAGCTTATCGGAGCCTTCCCAATAATCAATTCCTTTTCCAATTTTTTCCTCAAATTTTTGATTGAAAAGTGTCGCGAATGATTGGAATTCGGCTTGGCTTTCCTCGAAATGCATGGGCGACTGAATTTTGAGGATTGAGTTATCTTGTTCCTTTGTTACTCGATCCACTATTTTTCCAGTTACTAAATCAATAATTCCTTGATACGTGAGCAAATGTTGGTTTTCAATTGAAGTCCATTGCTTGAGTGGTATCGAATAGCGTAATTTTCCACTGGGGAAATCATAAGCCTCCAATCCTTCTATTCCCGGGTTTTTGCCTTGTCGGAGCTTTAAAAATACACCTCCGTCGGTGAGGCCGGCCAACCACTGTAAGGGCTTGCTTTGTTCGTTTGCTTGCGGGATTTTTACCAGGTCGAGCGTATGAAGATTTAACGTGAATGCTTGGATTTGCTCCTGTTGACGCGTTTCAATCCATACCTGCGGTTCGGTTACTGTTCCCCAGTAACCCAAGCTCCAAATCGTATCTGTAAAAAGGTGATTGAATATTTTTCGCATAATTCAGAAAGCATCTTCGTCAATTATGTGCAAATTTGGGAAAATTTCGTCACTTATATCATAAAATGATGCACGACAAGAAAGTAATTGCCATTATTCCCGCTCGTTTCGCCTCCACACGTTTTCCTGGTAAACCCTTGGTTGATTTAGGTGGCAAACCTATGATTCAGCGCACCTACGAACGCGTTATGGCGGTTCATGGTTGGCATCGTGTGGTGATTGCAACCGACGATTTTCAAATTAAAAATACTGCAGAAGCTTTTGGCGCTGAAGTAATTATGACGCGCGCGGATCATGTTTCGGGTACGGATCGTTGTGCCGAAGTCCTTAGTAAACTCGGCGATGCCATCGATTATGTCGTGAATATTCAAGGAGATGAACCCTTTATTGAGCCCGCGCAATTAAAAGAACTAGCTGTTGGTTTTAAAACGAATGCGCCTATTTTGACACTCATTAAGCATATTATGGATGTTGATACGCTTTTCTCGGTCAATACGCCAAAGGTTGTAATTAATCAAAAAGGAGAGGCTTTGTATTTTTCCCGACAAACCATCC
>CALLKB010000067.1 GCA_938008575.1 uncultured Cytophagaceae bacterium
CCTTGAAGAAAGCTTTTGCTCCTGAATTTATCAACCGTTTGGATGATATCATCGTGTTCAATTCATTAGAGCGTGCAGATTTACACCAGATTATCGATTTGCTTTTGGTGAAATTGATGACGCGTTTGGCCAATTTAGGGTTTGCTGTGGAATTGACAGAAAAAGCGAAGGATTTTATTGCTGATAAAGGATATGATCCTCAATATGGTGCGCGACCATTAAATCGGGCAATTCAAAAGTACTTAGAAGATCCTTTAGCAGAGGAAATTTTAAAAGGTGAATTAGCTGAAGGTGAAGTAATTGAGGCTGATTTTATTGCCGAGAGTGAAACATTAACATTAGTTAGAAAGAAGAAATAATACACAATAACCATTTATTACATGCAATTAGTACAAGGAAAAGTCGTTTTAGTAACCGGAGCTTCACGCGGAATTGGTCGGGCAATCGCTAATCAATTTGCACAAGCTGGCGCAAATGTTGCGTTTACCTATTTGTCATCTGTTGAAAAAGGGGAGGCTTTAGTTAAAGAATTAGAAGCTTACGGAATTAAAGCGAAAGGTTATCGTTCTGATGCATCTTTGTTTGATGCAGCTGAAGAATTAGTTAATTCAGTCGTGGCCGATTTTGGACAAATTGATGTACTGATTAATAATGCGGGTATTACGCGTGATGGTTTATTGATGCGTATGACTGAAGAGCAATGGGATGAAGTGATTCGTGTTAATTTGAAATCTGTTTTTAACTTGACTAAGGCGGTGATTAAGCCAATGATGAAAGCTAAATCAGGTTCGATTGTTAACATGACATCTATTGTGGGAGTAAAAGGAAATGCAGGTCAAGCAAATTATGCTGCCTCTAAGGCGGGTATCATTGGCTTTACGAAATCGGTGGCTCTGGAATTAGGATCTCGTAATATTCGTTGCAATGCTATTGCACCAGGTTTTATCGAAACGGAGATGACTGGTGAATTAAATGAAGCGACAGTAGAAGAGTGGAAGAAATCAATTCCGTTGAAACGCGGTGGTGAGGCTTCAGAAGTAGCGAATGTTTGCTTATTCTTAGGTTCGGATTTGTCATCTTATGTGACAGGTCAAACCATTCAAGTTGACGGTGGCCTTTTAACTTAGTATTTAATAATTACATAGCTAGCCTCAATTTTGCTTTGGCATGATTGAGGCTTTTTATTTATGCGGAATATTCTCTTTTTATTGCTTCTTATATTTGTTGCAGCCTGTAAACGTCAAGCGCTCGTTCAGGGTACACCTGCTCAATTTCAGTTGGCAACTCCTGCTGTCCGTTCTCAAACGGTGGCAATTAATTTCTCGATGCGCTATGATAGCTTGTTTCGTTATTTTCAATTAGCACCTGGCAAGCTATTATTTGATTCACAGAAACAAGAAGGGTTAGATTTTCCGTTGCAAATGACACTATTGCAACAACCTCGATTACAAATGGGTTCGAAAGGAATAACTAATTTTGAGATTCCTGTTAAAATAGATGCCCGTCCGAATATTGCAGGAATAAATACAGGTTTAATTCAAGCCAAGAGTAATATTTCTTTGGCTTTCCATTGGAATTGGCAAGATATCAATCACCATCAGTTGGTTGTACAACGCTTGAATTATCAATGGTTAGCTAAGCCTGAAATGCACGTGCTTGGTTTTCCAGTTCAGGTTCAGGGCATTGTAGACCCATTGATTCAGCGACAATTGCCTGCTATGCAAGAAAAGGTTGCCGAGCGTTTGAATCAAGCATTAAATCCGAACTCCTTGACTAATTTGTTGAACCGCGTTGACATGAATTATTCAAGTCCGCTAGGGCAAGTGTCTTTGCGATCTTCCGATGTGGATGTACATGATTTAAATTTTAATTCATCAGGTATAACAGGTAAATTATTGGTTCGATCAGCCCTGATACTTGGAGAATCTGTCATTAATCAGCCCAACCGTTGGCTTGAGATGAAGGATCAAAATCAAGCGCTTCCTTTTCAGGTATCGTTAGATTATGATAAATTATCGGGGCTTATCAGTCAATCACTGCACGCCAAACCTGCTAATATGATGATTCGCGGTGATTCATTAGGACTTCATGTGCAAGTTAAAGGATTAGGTACATCGGAAGCAATTGCCAATATGATTATTGTTCCTGCGCTTTTAGATTCGAGTAAAATAGGGTTGAATGTAAAGGGTTTTCAGGTGGAAGGGGTTCCATTTTTCTTGCGTGGACATGTTAAGCGTAAGGTTTTAAAGGCATTAATGGCTTATTCTTGGTCTTCATCGGAAGCTTTAAATCTACTCAATCAAAATACTTGGGGCCTGGGTTTGTCAAACGGAGAGCTTCGAATTCAGCAGTTGACGTATTCGGATAAAGGTTTGGGAGTTGTGGGTGAAATACGGGGAAATTGGGAGCTAAGAAAATAGTCGTACTTTTGTGTTGAGAAAATAAACCATCTTATCGCTTTTTAAAGAGGAAAGTCCGAACAACAAAGAGCGCCGTGCTTCTTAACAGGAAGGGGAATCGCAAGGTTCTACAGCTAGTGCCACAGAAAATTACCGCCTTTCGGGGTAAGGGTGAAAAGGGGGGGTAAGAGCCCACCGCTAATTTGGTGACAAATTAGGCATAGGTAAACCTCACGGGTTGCAAGATCAAATAGGCTGACTGTCGAAAGACAAAAGGGTTGCTCGTCCGATGTCAGTGGGTAGATTGCTCGAGCGAATGCGTGAGTATTCGTCAAGATAAATGATAAGAGGGCATGCAAATGCTTACAGAATTCGGCTTATCGGTTTATTTTCTCATTTTTCTTTTTTGTATTCTAGGTTAAAATCCTTATTTTTGCAGACATTTTTATTAACCGAGGGACGAGATCCTTCACAAACCCATATATAATGGCTGTTAAAATTAGATTAGCGCGTCGTGGACGCAAGAAGTTAGCAATGTTCGATGTTGTTGTTGCAGATGCTCGTGCACCTCGTGACGGTAAATTCGTAGAGAAAATCGGAACATACAATCCTAACACCAATCCAGCAACAATCGTTTTGAATGAAAAACAAGCGATCCAATGGGTATTAAATGGTGCTCAACCAACTGATACAGCGCGTGCAGTACTTTCTTCAAAAGGTATTTTGTATGCAAAACACTTACAAGTAGGTGTGTTGAAAGGTGCGTTGACACAAGAGCAAGCTGATGCGAAATTTGAAGCTTGGAAAGTAGAAAAAGCGAAGCAAGTAGAAGCAAGCAACACGAAATTAGCTCAATCAAAAGCTAAGTCGAAAGCATCTCGTTTAGAGGCTGAAGCGAAAGTTTCATCTGCGCGTGCAGAAGTAATTGCTGCTAAAAACAAGGTAGCTGATGAGGCAATCGTTGCTAGTGTTGTTGAAGCAATCAATGCTGCTGACGAAGAAGCTACAGGTGTAGAAGTTGACGAAGTAGTAGCAGAAGCTCCTGCAGTTGAGGAAACTCCTGCAGTAGAAGAAGCGCCAGCTGCTGAGGAAGCTGCACCAGCTGCAGAAGAGGCTCCGGCTGCTGAAGCAAGCGAAGAGGCTGCTGCTGAATAATTTTTATTAATTTTAAAGAATCATACAGATTTGTTTATCAAGTTTGTATGATTTTTTTTTGTACCTATGGCAAAGACAGAATATTTTGAATTAGGCTATCTCGCAAAGCCACACGGATTAAAAGGCGCATTTCATGTGTTTATGGATGTGGATGATCCTTATGAATACGAAGATTTGGATGCAGTATTTGTCCAACAGGGCAATGAGATGGTTCCTTATTTTATTGATGATTTACAGATTCGTGAGAATTTGAACTTGATGAATTTGGAAGGGATTGAATCCTTAGATGCTGCGAAAGAATTAGTTGGTTCTAAACTATTTCTTCCAGTGGCCATGTTACCCAAACTGAAAGATGACCAGTTTTATTACCATGAAATCGTCGACTATCAAGTAAATGATGAGGTATTAGGTGCTTTAGGAACTGTCAAGGAAGTTTATTCAACCGGAGCGCAAGATGTGATTATTATGATATACCAAGGGGTGGAAGTTCTCATTCCGCTAACGGATGAAATTGTACCTAAGGTAGATAAACATAATAAAGTAATTATCACCCATTTGCCTGATGGGCTATTGGATGTTTATATGAATGAGTCTTATGATGCGGATTGATATCATTTCGGTGGTTCCCAACTTAATGTCGAGTTTTTTCGAATTCTCGATATGTAAGCGTGCAGCAAATGCAGGGCTCGTGGAAGTTGTATTACATGATTTACATGATTTCTCTACCAAGAAGCATAAACAGATTGATGATTATCCGTTTGGGGGTGGAGCTGGAATGGTAATTGCGATTGAACCGTTGACGCGCTGTTTAGACCAATTGATGTCAGAGAGAAACTATGATGAAGTTATTTTCTTTTCTCCCGATGGTCTTGTGCTAAAGCAGGGTTTGGCGAATCAATTAAGCCTTTGCCAAAACATGATTTTTATCTGTGGACATTACAAAGGAATTGACGAACGGGTTCGTGAGAAATATGTAACCAAAGAGATTTCGATTGGGGATTATGTTTTATCTGGCGGTGAATTAGCGGCTGCTGTTACGGCTGATGCTATTATTCGTTTGATTCCGGGTGCAATAGGGGATGAGAGTTCTGCTTTGACTGATTCTTTCCAGGATGGATTATTGGCACCTCCCGTTTACACGCGTCCCGCTTCTTTTGAGGGCATGGATGTTCCTGAAATACTTCGTTCAGGTAATGACAAATTAATTGAGGCATGGCGCCACGAGCAAGCAGTTAAGCGCACCATGGAACGCCGACCAGATTTGTTACATGATTAAGCAAGCCTCCATAACACCACGTGTGATGATCGCCTTAGGGCTTTTGTATCTCATTTGGGGTTCCACATTTTTGAGCGTGCGTATTTTATTGGATTACTTACCCCCATTAGTCATTACCTTTTCTCGGAATTTTACAGCGGGATTTTTGCTGTTACTCTGGTCCGTGCTCGGTGGACATTGGAAGAAGATGTCGGCCAAACATTGGCGCGTACATTTGCAAGCAGGTATTTTGTTAATATCGCTTGGCAATGGTTTTATGTCCTTAGCGGGAGGAATCGTTCCCTCAGGATTTTCCTCAGTTTTTATGGCTTTGGGACCCTCACTCTTAGTATTATTTTTTTGGTTGGATGGTCGTAAACCAAGTTTTCGAAAAGCGCTAGCAACAGGCATAGGCCTATTCGGTATTGTTGCTTTGGCCTCGCAGAAGTCGCTTGCCATTCAAGGCAAAGAACAAGTTTTTTTGTTGGGGATTTTCTATTTATCCGTTGCGGTACTCGCCTGGAATATAGGCGTATTTCGTACCCAAGTGACAGGTGCTAATACTTATCATTTTACGCAAGTCTGTGCGATTCAAATGCTTTTTGGAGCCTTCGTCGTATCCATCATAAGTTATGCGCATGGCGACTTTCAAGTAGTTAACGTTATGGAATTGCCTTGGAAAGCTTGGTCGGTATTTTTTTATTTAGCTTTGATTGGCAGTATGCTAGGCTTCTCCTTATTTGGCTATTTGTCAAAAGCCTGTGATGCGACATTGGTCGCAACATACACCTATGTGAACCCCGTTATTGCATTAATTTTGGGTAATTTAATTCTGGATGAGTCTTTAAGTATTGGATTGCTTTTAGCCAGTTTCCTGATTCTATCTGCAGTTGTGTTAATTACGACAGAAAAAACCAAAACGAATTAAGTATGAAATACCTTTTGACTATTGGACTTATGATGACATTGATTTCTGCGCAGGCCCAAGTGCCTCAGGCATTATATCCAGGAGAAATCCCGAATTATATAGCAGGACCCAACACGGAAAGTGCTACGATTACGGGCGGAATTTTACGTATTTCCAATGTTACAGATCCTGTATATAAAGTCTACCTTGCACCTGAAAATCAACAAGCCAAGAAACCTTTAGTGATTATATTTCCTGGTGGCGGATATCGAATTCTTGCAGCATCTCACGAAGGAAGTGATATCGCACGAAAATTGAACGAAATTGGTGTGCATGCAATGGTGGTTCATTATCGATTGCCAGATAGCACGCGGCAGGTGGAAAAGCAATTTGCGCCTTTGCAAGATGCCCAACAAGCGATTCGGGTAGCACGCCAATCAGCTAAACTTTGGAATGTAGATTCAACAAAAATTGGAGTAATGGGTTTTTCTGCTGGTGGTCATTTAGCAGCTAGTGCAGCGACTCATTACGAGACGGACTATACGAAAATCAATGATGGTCAAAACTTACGGCCTGATTTCCAATTATTGATTTACCCTGTGGTAACATTCCGTTCTTACAGTCATTCAGGATCTGTGAATAGTTTATTGGGGAAAAATAAAACAGAAGAGTTTTTGCATTTGTTCTCCAACGAGGAACAAGTGAATCCTACGACACCTCGTGCATTTATTGTACATGCTGCTGATGATGGTGCCGTTCCAGTAGCGAATGCACTTAATTATGCAAGCGCTCTTGTGACCAATAAAGTCCCCGTGGATTTACACATCATGGCCAAAGGCGGTCACGGGTTTGGATTAACTAATAAGACAACAGAAGAATATTGGTTTGATCGTTTGGCTACTTGGTTTAAAACGTTCTAATTGATTTCTCTTTTTTTCATCAAGTAATAAAAAGGAATACCGGCTAATACAATTCCCAAACCAATAGAAGAGGGCACCGTTTTGGTATAAAGGAGATTTACAGAGATGAAAAGCAGTAATCCTAAATAAACCACAAACAATATTTGGTCCTTTATTGCTAATTTTTCCTGCATGATTCGTTGGTTGAATACGGCTAAAACCGTTAAAAAGTAGAACAGTAGAATAGCGAAGACTGTAAAATCTAACAAGCTATTATACGAACCAGAAAAACATAGTAAAATGGCCCAAACGCCTTGAATGATTAAGGAATAGGCTGGGGCATTATTCTTATTGACTTCTGCGGCTTTTTTGAAGAATAATTTGTCGTGTGCCATTGCTTCGAACAATCGACCTCCGGCTAGAATAATACCATTATTGCATCCGAACGTGGAAATCATAATCAAGATAGCCATAACAAGCGCCCCCACATTTCCTAAGACGGTTTGAAGAGCTGCCGAACCTAGTCGGTCCTGACTCGCGAACATGATTCCTCTTAAATAGCTCGTTGATCCATTCGGATCCCCTTGCAAGGGTAATATGGCTAGGTAGGCAATATTGGTTAATAAATACAATGCGCAAACAAGAGCTGAACCATAAACTAAGCCTTTTGCAATGGTTTTCTGTGGATGTTCAAAATCTTGGCTGGCAAAAGTAACATTGTTCCATGCGGAAGAAGAAAACAAGGGGCCAATCATTGCTGCCCCAAAGATGCTGAATAGGGTCGTAGTAGATACATATTCCACTTGATTTGTAACTGGATTCAGCGTATTCCCCTCAGCAAAGAAGTTGGCGAAATGAATCCATTCATTTTGAAGCCCAACGAAGAGTCCGATGATAATAATGAGGATGATGGCTCCAATTTTGGTAACTGTAAATACATTTTGAATAATAGCTGCGAATGAAATTCCTTTCAAATTAGCACCTGTCAAAATAACAATTAACAATGCGGCCAAAATTTGCTGCGTTGTGATAAATGAACCTAACAAAGGAATATCGTTGATATAATCTGGCCAGATGAATCCCGTGTATTTGGCGAAGGCAACAGCAACTGCGGCAATTGTGCCTGTTTGAATCACTAAAAAGGTAGTCCAACCAAATAGAAATCCGGTTAATGGATTATAAGCTTCTTTTAAATAGATGTATTGTCCGCCCGTTGCTGGGAATTTACTCGAAAGTTTGCCGTACGCATAAGCGCCCGTAACAGTAAGAAAACTTGTTAGAATCCATGTGCCAATCCACCAAATAGGAGAGGTTAACGAGCGACCTACTTCAGAACTGACCAAAAAGATTCCGGAACCTATCATCGAACCCATTACTAAAAGGGTTGCATCTGTCGTGTTTAATTTCTTACTCATATTGGGATTGTGCTAATAATACAATTGCTTGAATTCTTTTAATTTTTCAAAGTTGCACAAATTTTAAACGGATTTTAACCCACTTTTTAAATAATTATAAAATGTAATCGTTTCCGTAATCGTTTACGGAAAAAAATTAAATAAAATCATTGAATTTTAATATCTCGCTTGTTTATATTAGAGCATGTATGATTGTGGCAAATGAGCTCACTTTCATTAATTAAAAGAAAAGTACAAATCCATGATGATGAGTAAAAAAGTGATTATTGATGAGGTAGCTATTTGGGATCAATTTCGTGCCGGTGATCAGAGAGCTTTCACAGAATTGTATCAACATTTTGTTCAGCCTTTATATTCTTATTCTATGGGGGTTACCGCCGATAAGGAATTAATTAAAGATTGTTTGCATGATCTTTTTGTTGAGTTGTGGCGGAATCATGCGACAATCGGGCCTACAACCAGTGTGAAGTATTATTTGATGGCCTCCATCAAGCGGAAATTAATTCGTCATATGGAAACTCAAATGAAGAATCAGGTACATCATAGCAATTACATGATTGATTTCACCGAAGCGGATCATTCGCAAGAAGCCATTTTAATTAAGTATGAAGAAGAGATTCGTGCAAACAAGCAACTGACTGTTTGTCTGAATATGCTTAGTAAACGCCAAAGAGAGGCTATTTCTTTGCGCTTTTTTCAAAATATGGATACTGATCAGATTTCAGATTCGATGAAAATTAATCCACAATCTGTGTACAATTTGATTTTTGGAGCATTGCGCGTAATGAAAGAAGGGTTGATGCGGGAGCGTGCAGTTGCATAAAATTGCATAATTGCAATTATTATTTGAGTAAATCGGTGTTGTGTACTGCTTTATAGGGTTAAAGCTAGAACTACATTGATGTCAAAAGATTTAAAAGACAGTTTACTGCGACGGAATGATTACCGTAAACGTTTATGGAGACTGTTTTTAAAGAAATTCTCTCAGAGGAACTGGTTACTTCAAAGGGAAATGATAATTCAACAAAACCAGCTTAGTCACGATGAATGCGAAGCGTTGTGGGCTAAGATTAACTTTACTTTGCAAACCTTAAACTAAAATTTTTCTAACCTATGAGAAAACAATTACTTTCCAAGGTTCTTTTTAGCATGTTTTTCGTGCTAATGGGAATTCAAATGCTTGCTCAGGACCGAACGGTTACTGGACGAGTGACTGCCTCTGATGATGGATCAGGAATTCCAGGGGCTAGTATTTCGATTAAAGGTACTTCTAAAGGTACATCTTCAGACGCTGATGGTAATTATAAGATTACTGTTTCCGGTTCGTCTGTTTTGACTTTTTCATCGGTGGGTTTTAATTCACAAGATGTAACTGTTGGAAATAAATCTCAAATCAATGTAGCCTTAGCTGCTGATACAAAAGCATTAACTGAGGTGGTTGTTGTAGGTTACGGTACACAAAAGAAAAGCCAATTAACGGGAGCAATTTCTTCAGTAACCTCTAAACAAATCACTGAGATGCCTATCACTAACCTTGGTCAAGCGATGCAAGGTCGTGTTGCGGGTGTCGACGTAGCGCAATCAGGTTCAAAGCCAGGTACAGTACCAAAGGTTTTGATTCGGGGTCGTCGTTCATTCAATGCGGGTAATGATCCTTTATATGTTGTTGATGGTATCCCATTATCAAGTGGTTATGAAGATATGAACCCGAATGATGTTGCTTCGATGGAAATCTTAAAAGATGCAACGGCAACAGCTATTTATGGTGCTCGTGGTGCGAATGGTGTTGTGTTAATCACAACAAAACGTGGTTCTAAAGACGGTAAAACAGTTATTTCGTATGATACTTATGTAGGTTCTACACAAACGTTGGATAAAATTAATCTATTCACTGGTGCGGAATATGCTGAAATGAAGCGTGAGTCTCGTCGTACAATTGGTACTTATAAGGATGCAAATGGTAATCTTGTACCAACTGGAGTAATGGATGCTTATGCAGATTCAAAATTGTTTACTGCGATAGAATTAGATGGTATTTCTAAAGGTCGTACGACGGATTACCAAGATTTAATGGTTAAAAAAGGTTTCCAACAAAATCACGCGATTGGTGTTCAAGGTGGAAATGAGAAAACACAATTCTCAATCAATGCAGGTTATTTCCAAGATAAAGGTATTATTGAAGGTTTAGATTTTACTCGTTATTCCATGCGTGTCAATGTTGATCACCAAGTGAACAAAGCCTTGAAAGTAGGAATTTCTTCTTATGGCATGTATGGTGTTACGAATGGTGCAAACTTAAACCCATATGGTTATTTGTTATCTCAAAACCCATTAGCGCGCGCATTTGATGATTCAGGAAATTTAATTTTCCAACAAACAGATGATGCTTTGTTAACGAACCCATTGAATGAGATTGTTAAAGGTGCTAAAATTGATGAGACTAATAAATACCGTATTTTTAACAGTATTTATGCTGAATTACAATTAGCAAAAGGTTTAAAGTACCGTGTGAACTTTGGTCCAGATTTTACGATTTCACGTAATGGACGTTTTAACGGTGCGTTAACAAATGATATCAAAGGAGGAAATCCTACAGCAACGACGGATAATCGTTTCGGTTTTAACTATACGTTGGAAAATATCTTAACGTATAACAAGCAAATCAAAGATCACAACATTGCAATTACAGCTTTACAGTCTATGCAACGTGATAATTTTGAGCAATATACACAAAGTGTAATGGGTGTTCCAGTTGAAACGCAATCCTTCTACAACTTAGCGAATGCTTCTTCTATTCAAGGGGTAGGTTCAAACTTGATTCAGTGGACAATTGCTTCTTACATGGCTCGTGTGAACTATGACTACAAAGGTAAATACCTTTTAACAGTGACAGCTCGTCGTGATGGTTCTTCTCGTTTCGGTGAAAATACGAAGTGGGGTAACTTCCCAGGGGTTGCTTTAGGTTGGAATTTACACCAAGAGAACTTCATGAAAGGTTTAACTTGGATTGATGAATTGAAGCTTCGTGCTTCGATGGCACAAGTAGGTAACCAAGGTCTTTCTCCTTACCAAACACAAGGTTTAGAAGGCAGAACTTCATATGCTTGGAATAATACTGCTGCTTATGGTTACCGTCCAAACACTATTGGTAACGCAGATTTGAAGTGGGAAACTTCTACTTCGAAGAATATTGGTGCTGACTTTAGCTTATGGAGAGGCAAAGTTTCAGGTTCAATTGAATACTATCAAACAAATACAACGGATTTGTTATTGTCGGATCAATTGCCAACTTCAACTGGTTTTGCAGCCGTTACACGTAACGTAGGTGAGACAAAGAATACGGGTATTGAAATGTCGTTGTCGACAGTAAACATTGATGCTGAAAATGGTTTCAAATGGAATACCGACTTCACTTTCTATAAGAATACAGAAGAAATCGTTTCTCTTTACAATGGAGCAAAAGATGACGTAGGTAACCGTTGGTTTATTGGAAAGCCATTGAACTCATATTATGATTACCAATACGCAGGTATTTGGCAGACAGCTGAGGCTGCTGAAGCTAAGGCGAAAGGTTTCGCTGTAGGTCAAATTAAAGTAGCGGATTCAAATGGTGATGGTAAAATTACTGCTGATGACCGTGTTTTATTAGGTTCAGATGTTCCAGCTTGGACAGGTGGTATGACAAACCGTTTCTCTTACAAAGGATTCGATTTATCATTCTTTATCTTCACTCGTCAAGGTCAAATGATTGTTTCGAAGTTCCACCAAAACTCGAACTACTTACAAGGTCGTTACAACCAGATCAAAGTGGATTACTGGACACCAAACAATCCAAATGCATATTATCCACGTCCTAACTTTAACCAAGAGTTCCCAGCTTATAATACAGCGATTATGTATTTTGATGGTTCTTTCATTAAGGTTCGTAATATCAACGTTGGTTACACGTTCCCAGCTAAAACGGCTAACAAGTTAGGTTTATCTTCTTTACGTGTTTATGCAAGTATCCAACAACCATTTATCTTCTCGAAATATCGTAGTAAGGAAAACGGTGTTGACCCTGAAAC
>CALLKB010000068.1 GCA_938008575.1 uncultured Cytophagaceae bacterium
CGTAGTGATTTTTGCTTCTTGGTATGCGATGATCATTATGAAGTTCGGTTGGGGAATTTGGGATGATTTTGTGGCTTATCAAATTCGCTTGTTGACGACGGGTGATGCGGGACATGGCCAACCTGTTTATTACCATGTTTTGGTTTTACTATTTGGTTGTTTGCCCATATCGATTTGGGCTGGGGCACGTTTATTGAGAAGAAAAGCATCCGATGAAACAATCGATTTGACGCGCTGGATGCAGGTGTTGTTTTGGGTAGTCTTAGTGATTTTCAGTTTGGTAAAGACCAAAATCATCCATTATTCATCGATGTGCTGGTTGCCTTTGACCTATTTTTCGGCGCAGGTGTTGACTGAATTTCAGTCGGGTCAATGGACTTGGAAACGTTCTTATTCGATTGCGTTAGGATTGTTTGGCGTGCTATTCGGAATTGTATTGAGTTTGGTTCCGCTGATTGGGATGTATGCTGCCGAGGCATCTGTTTATATTCAGGATACTTTTGTTAGAGAAAATTTGCAGGCACCCGTTTATTGGGCTGGTTGGGAATGGATGATTGGGTTTACATTCATCGTGCTCGTGTTATGGACACTATTAGGACGCAGTTTAAGTTTCCAACGCATCATCCGATTGATGTTGGGTAGTGTCATGGTGATGATGTGTTATATGGCCGTTGTTTTGCCTAAAATTGCCGGCTATACCCAGGCTACGCCGATTGATTTTTATGTGTCGCATGTGGGTCAAAAAGTTTACATTGAAACGGTCGGCTTCAAGTCATTTGCCCACTTATTGTATTTTCAAAAGCAGGAGCCAAGTCCAGATGGGGAGGCATTAATGAAACAATCCTCGACAGACCGCCCCACCTATTTTGTGATGAAGTCGGATGCCGAGGATCGATTTAAGTACCATCCTCATTTGAGATTAATCAAAGAGGAGAATGGTTTTCTATTTTACAAGCACGTGAATTAGTTTCCGTTCGGGAAGAAGAATGCGCCTTCGATGGCAGCGTTTTCATCGGAATCAGAACCGTGGATGGCGTTTGAACTTAATGAGCGCGCGAAACGCTTACGAATAGTTCCCTCTGCTGCTTTCGCTGGGTCAGTTGCCCCGATTAATTCTCGGAAATCTGAAACCGCATTTTCTTTTTCCAAAATCATCGGAATGATGGGATTAGAAGACATGTATTCGCACAATTCGCCATAAAATGGACGATCCTTGTGGACTTCGTAGAATTTACCAGCCTCTTCAGGTGTTAGGTGTACTTTTTTAATTGCGACAATGCGGAAACCCGCTTCTTCAATTTGTTGGATGATAGGCCCTGTAAACCCGTCTAAGACTGCGTCGGGCTTAATCATGGTAAATGTTCTATTTGTTGGCATTACGTTTTTTTTACAAATTTATCTCTAACTTTGCGAACGCCCAAATTTGTCGGGCGATACGATTTTTTATGTCTTCTATTTCCGCGCTACGCGCCCTTTTAATTCCTGGTCAATCCGTTGTCATAACGACGCACTTCAATCCTGATTCTGATGCGATAGGTTCAAGTTTAGCTTGGCAGAAGTATCTGATTAAGAAGGGTTTGCAAGTGGATGTGGTTATTCCTTCTGCCTTATCTCGTAATCTAACATGGATGCCGGGTGCTGATGCGGTGCTCGACTTTGAAAATATCTTACACAAGTCTACGATTGAATCTAAAATTCATGCGGCGGATTGGATTTTTTGTTTGGATTTTTCGGGTATGCAGCGTTTGCATGGCTTGGCCAATTGGGTGAAGTCGGCGCGTTGTAAGAAGGTAGTTATTGATCATCATTTGGATCCGGAGGATTTTGCGGATTATTATTACCACCGGACAATTGCAGCATCTACTTGTGAGTTGATTTTTGATTTAATCAGCGAATGGGGCGATGAGGCTTTGATTGACGAGGAAATGGGTGAATGCATGTACTCGGGAATCATGACGGATACAGGTTCGTTTCGTCATCCAAATACGACGGCGCATGTGCATGAGGTCGTAGCAGAATTGATCAAAAAAGGAGTTAATACGAATGCGGTTCATCGTAAAGTATTCGATTCGGCGAGTTTACATCGTTTACGTTTTTTAGGTCATGTGTTGGCAAACCGTTTGGAATATTTGCCCGATTACCATTTGGCCTTGATGTGGATTACGGAAGAAGATCAAAAGCAATTTAATTCACAGGCCGGAGATACGGAGGGGATGGTGAATTATGGATTGCAGTTAGCGGGTGCAGTTTGGTCGATTTGTATGATACAGCGACCGGATGGCGTGAAATTGTCTTTCCGTTCGATTGAGCCTTTTGCGGTGAATACGTTTGCGTCCACTTATTTTGAGGGAGGAGGGCATAAAAATGCGTCGGGAGGAAGATTTTCTGCGGGAGGAATTGAACAAGCGAAGGAAAAATTAAAGGAAGTGTTACCTTTGTATCTTTCTGAAATTAAACGAGTTAAAAATTTATAAAAATAAACAAATAATCATGCGTAAATCGATTGGATTACTAGCTGTAGCTGCTGCAATGGTAGTGGGATGTGGCAAAGACAAAGTAGAAGTCATTGAAGGAGTTAAAATTCAAATTCACGAACACGATGACAAGGCACAAAAATTGAAGGATGGTGATATCATTACGTTTGATTTGGTGATTCGTAACGGAGCTGATTCTGTTTTGCAGGATACGCACAAAGAAGGCCAACCAGGTAAAGGGATGGTTCAGGCGCCACAAGCCGCTCCAGGAGCATTCAAAGGAACATTTGAAAATGGTCTTCGTTTATTGTCGGTGGGTGACTCTGCAACAATTTTGGTGCCTATTGATAGTTTAATCAAGACGGTTCAAGCGCCATTGCCTCCATTCTTGAAGCCAGGAACGGATTTGAAATATTCAGTACGTATTTTGAAAGTTCAATCGAAAGGTGAATTTGAGAAAGAAATGGAAGCGCAAGCAGCGGTAGCGAAGAAAAATGCGGCGAAGCAAATCGCTCAAGAGCCTGCATTAATCGCGGCTTACATTGCTAAGACGGGTAAAAATTTCCAAAAAACGGCTTCAGGCTTGAATTATTCAATTGAAAAGCCAGGTTCAGGTCCTTCACCTAAAATGGGGGAGACTTGGGTTGTGAACTACAAAGGTACGTTCATGAATGGAAAAGAATTTGATAAAGGAAGTGCTGCAGAGATGCCATTGGGACAAATGATTCCTGGTTTTAATGAGGCATTAATGTTGATGAAAGCGGGTGGTAAAGCCACTTTTGTGATTCCATCGCCGATCGCTTATGGTGATCAAGCGCGTGGACCGATTCCAGCGAATTCAGTTTTAGTATTTGAATTGGAAGTTCTTTCGAAGAAATAATTTCCTGAAGTTTTATGATCATTGATACGAAATGCTAACCTTAATCGTTAGCATTTCGTTGGTTAATTGGGATACATGTTAAATCAAAGTAGTTTGAAAAAAGTAGTATTTGCATTCGGAATAATGCTAGGCATGACATCTTGTTTGTCGAATGTTGAGTTAGCGGATGAAGCCAAAGCGAAGGAGAGTCAGGCTCAAATTTTGTCTTACTTTTCGAAGTTAGGTCAGAATCCCATTGCCATGGAAGATGGGGCATATTATTATGTGACTAAGCCCAATGTTTCGGGAGAAACAGCTGCCAAAGGAGATACGCTTAAAGTACATTATGTTTTGTCAAACCTATTGACAGGAGAGGTGTTGGATAGTTCGAAGACGCCTTTGGTATATCAATACGGCTATTTGAACCCGGTTTATGCTAAGTTGATGGCACACATCAAAGACGGCGAACAAGCTGTGATGGCTATTCCGGGTACTTCTCAGAGTTTTGTAGGTCTTCCGGCATATACTCCCTTGAAAGTTCAAGTGAAAAATTATATTGTTCGTAGTCAAAACGATCAAATTGAAGATTTTATAGCGAAGAAAAAACTAGCCGTAACGGAGCAATTAGCAAATGGATTGCGCTACATCCGTGTGAGCCCAGGAACGGGGGATATTCCTGCCGCAGGAAAAGTTGTTAAGTTGAAATACACAGGTCGCTTCTTGAATGGTTTCGCTTTTGATGGAAATATGGCGCGTACTGATAGTTTTTCTGTGACAATCGGTGGAACATCTACTGTCGTTGGGTTTCAAACGGGTATTGAAAAAATGCGTCTAGGTGAGCGTGCTATTTTGGTTTTCCCTTCGCCAATCGGTTACGGAGAAAAAGGTTCGGGTTCTACGATTCCAGGTTTTACGCCATTAGCTTTTGAAATTTATGTTGCCAAAATTCAATAAAATGAAATCCATTTATTTGTTTTTATTCATCAGTTTGGGCTTGTTGTCCGGCTGCGCTTTTAATGAGATTAATCAGCAAACGGAACAGGCTGATGCTGAAATTCAGAAATACATTAAGGTTCGTAATTTGACGATGCAAAAGACTGCGGATGGGATGTATTTTTTGAAGGATACAAAAGGGTCAACAGGTAAAACGGCATCTACGTCGGATTTAATCAAGTTTCATTATAAAATGACTTTGTTGGACGGTTCGCTCATTGATTCGACAAATCGTGTTTTAAATCAATTTAAAGCTGAGGTTTGGGGGACGAAAGCGACGATTTTCACATTGCCGTTGAGTAATTTGAAAGAGGGGGAATCCGGGGTGTTTATCCTGCCTGCTTCCTTGGCTTTTGGAGGTAGTTCGTTTGGAAATGTTCCTTCTTATTCCACGATTCGTGTAGACATTACAGTTATTGCGATACGCACGGAAGCGGAGCAAATAGCCGACATGAAAGTTACTTATGGCATGGAAAATGCCGAATTGACTACATCGGGAATGTTTTTCAAAAAATTGGTTGAAAAGCCAAGTGCCGCACAGGTTTTGGTTGGCCAAAATGTTGTCGTGAGCTATGTTGGGAAATTCGGTTACGGCGTTTTGCAACAGGATTCAGCTGGTAAATGGTTTTACAGTCCTACCTTTGGGTCGGGAACGATTGGGTCGGCTTCAAGTGCTTATTATGCTGGTTCAGGAAATTTGATTGCAGGTTTTGAGGAAGCGGTGATGAAATTACGCATTGGCGAAAAGGCATCGATCATTTTGCCATATAAATTAGCCTATGGAACTGCTGGTAATACAGCCATTCCAGGTTATTCTCCTTTGTATTTTGAGATTGAAATTATATCGGCACAATAATGATTGAAAAGCAGCGCTTGTATTTAGCGACTCAAAATCAGCACAAAATTGAAGAAATAAAAGATCTCCTCGGGGATCTTTTTGCCATTCATACGGTGTTTGAATTGGGTTTATCGGTTGAAATTCCTGAAACGGGAAATACGCTTCAAGCAAATTCCATGCAAAAGGCCGCTTACATCGCGGAGCATTTTCAAGTGACATGTTTATCGGATGATTCAGGGCTTGAAGTGAAAGCGTTAGATGGAAGGCCCGGCGTATATTCAGCGCGTTATGCGGGTGAACCGAAAGACGATGCCGCGAATGTTCAGAAATTATTGTCGGAGTTGGAAGGAGTTTCGGATCGCTCAGCACGTTTTGTGACAGTCTTAACTTTCCATCATCAAGGGCAATATTTTAGTTTTGAGGGGGAAATTCAAGGTCAAATTGCATCGAGCCCACGAGGGGAGCATGGCTTTGGTTATGATCCCGTTTTTGTGCCTGCGGGATTCGATCGGACCTTTGCAGAAATGACAATGGAGGAGAAAAATCAAATGGCTCATCGGGCTCGTGCGATGCAGAAATTTAAAAGCTTCATCGACGAAACAGGATTTTTTAGCGACAACTAGGGAATATATCCACGCATTTTGTATTTTTGGTTGATTTAATACCCTTGAGTTCATGTTCAAACGATGTGGCCGAGTTAGGCTTCTCTTTTTCTTTTTATTCATTGCTCAGGCGGCTTTTTCACAAGTGCTTATCAAAGGCCGCGTGACAGATGCTGCCAACGGTGATCCTATTCCCTTTGCTTCTGTAGGGGTTTTGGGATTGAATTATGGGGCCACGACGAATTTTCAAGGTGAATTTACTTTGCATGCGAAGTCCATCACTGATTCACTTTTTGCTTCCGTTGTTGGGTATAAAAAACGTCTTAAATGGGTTGATAAGAAATTAAAGACCATTGAAATCGATTTTCAGTTGGAATCCGCAACCAAGGAGATGGCTGAGGTGATTGTCTATTCAGGTGAAAACCCAGCTTTTAAGATCCTGCGCAATGTGTTGAAGAATCGGGAGAAGAACGATCGAAGCAAACTCGAATCTTACGAATACTCATCTTACTCGAAGATGGAACTGGATGTCGATAATATCTCGGATAAATTTAAGGATCGCAAGATCATGAAGGACATTTCAGAGGCGGTTAAGAAATTTGAGAAGTTGGCCGGCGACGATGGGAAATTAGTCATCCCAACTTACATCTCGGAATCTATCAGTAAGTTTTATTACCGCGAATCACCCCAACGGAAGCGCGAACACATTTTAAAGACCAATATCAAAGGGGTAGGGGTTAAAGATGGTAGTGTGATTTCGCAGTTGGTGGGGGGTAATTTAGTGGCGAATTACAATTTTTATCAATCCTATGTATCCTTCTTCGGTAAGGATTTTGCTAGTCCGATCGGGGATAATTGGAAGGGGAATTATAAATATTACTTGGGTGACACGGTGAACGTGGATGGTCATGTTTGTTATCAATTGGATTTTGATCCTAAGAATCCAATGGACCTTGTTTTTACGGGCCAAATGTGGGTTGATACTACCTCATTTGCCTTGGTGCAAATTGAAGCAACTGTAGATAAAGCGGCCAACCTGAATTTTATTGACAAGATTAAGATTTCGCAGGAATTGGAGCAAACGGAAACGGGTGCTTGGTTGCCTGCAAAGACACGTTTTTTGATTGATATAGAGGAGATTACCAAGAATTCAGCGGGGATGTTGCTGAAGATGTATATTTCAAATAAAGATTTTGTGGTGAACAAGCCACATCCACTTGCTTTCTATGACATGGCCTCTGAGGTGGCGGAAGACGCTAAAGAGCCTGACCCTAATTATTGGAAGTTTGCTCGGCATGAGCCATTGAGCAGGCAGGATTTGATTGCCTCGTCATTGATTGATTCGGTAAAGAATTTGCCAGTTGTAAGAACCTATGTGGAGGTGGCCGAAATTGTCGTGAGTGGTTTCAAAAAATTCAATGACATAGAAGTTGGGCCCTACATTTCGAGTTTTGCAATCAACAAGATTGAGGGAGCACGTTTCCGTTTGGGTTTTCGAACGAATGCTAATTTCGACAAGAATTGGATCTTGCGCGGCAATGTTGGATTTGGTACGAAAGATTTAGTGCCTAAATATTCTGCTGAGATTGATTATTTATTTTCTAAGAAGAAATGGACAATGGCGGGTATCCGACATAGCTATGACATTGAGCGGGTAGGTTTGACACCCGAATTGATTGGGGATAATAAATTATTTTATGCTTTTACCCGTTGGGGAGCGTTTTCAGGCGCATTTTTCCGTAGGGAAAGTGAGGCTTTTTTTACCACCGAATTGATCAAAGGATTAAGCATTACAAGTTCGGTAAATACACGTTCCTTTGATCCTTTGTTCCGCTTTCAGTTCCGCTTGAAGCCTGAGATGGGAATAGCCTCTCCGGTTCAGGATTATTACCAGGAGTCGTCGGTAACACTAGAGGCTCGATTTGCGCGCAATGAAACGTATATCATGAATGGTAATGAGCGAATTACATTAGCAACCAAACGGATTCCGGTTATTACGTTTAAATACCAGCGTGGGATCAAAGGCTTTTTAGGAGGCGATTTTGATTATGAGCGATTTACCTTGAAAGCGTATCAAACATTCCGCTTGGGCCAATTGGGTCGTTCGGATTATACTTTGACTGCAGGTTATACGCCATCGAATTTACCAGCACCTTTGTTGTTTCCACATTTGGGAAATGAGACATTTTTCTTCGTGCGCAGTGCCTATTCCACGATGAATTATTTTGAATTTGTAAGTGATCAATATGCATCACTACAGTTTAATCATAATTTTGAAGGTTTATTGTTTAATCGAATTCCATTGATAAAGAAATTAAAATGGCGTTTCATTGCGAGTTCTAATGTCTTGATGGGAAGCCAGCGCAATTCGAATCGTGAGATAATGAAAGATGTAAACAATCCGCTGAAATCTAAATTTTTAGATCAATATGCATTTGATTCCTTAGATCCCAACAAGCCTTTTGTTGAGGTAGGCTACGGCATTGATAATATTTTCAAACTGTTTCGAATTCAGGCATTTCATCGCTTGACTTATTTGGATCATGGAAATCCCCAACGATTCCGCTTGATGGCATCCATCAACTTCTCTTTCTAATCTATGTTTTTGGTATATTATTAAGACGAAAATTTAAACATTTCAAGAACTTTTTTAATCTTCTTGATTTTAGGTGGGAACGGGCCTATATTTGAAAACTGGCAACAAAAATGCCTTATAACGAATTATGATTTTTATTATTGCAGGCCTTTCTATTTTAAGTTATTTACTGGGTTCAATCCCAACTGCACTTTGGTATGGTACACATTATCATGGGATTGATATTCGTACGATGGGCAGTGGTAATGCGGGGGCAACGAATACGTTTCGCGTGTTGGGGAAAAAGGCAGGCAGTATCGTATTATTTGTGGATGCCTTGAAAGGATTTTTGGCAACGGGTTTGGCTGCAGTCCTGTTTTACTTACATTTGATTGATTGGCAAACATGTGTTACGCTTAAGATTTTCTTTGGTTTTTTAGCGATTATTGGTCATTTGCTTCCTGTGTTTTGTGATTTTAAAGGAGGGAAAGGCGTTGCTACAACTTTGGGCATGGTATTAGCTTTGCATCCCATGGCAGCACTTGTGAGTATTGTTGTTTTCTTAATTGTATTTGGCATATCGCATTATGTTTCCTTGGGTTCTATGGTTGCATCGATTGTGTTTCCGTTATTATTGACTTTTGGCGTTTTTGGGGAGGAAATTCCTACGCTGATTTATTTCGGTTATTTCATTGCCTTTCTAGTTGTATTTACGCATCGCATGAATATTGTTCGGATCTTTAAAGGAACTGAAAATCGCATGTATCTCATTCCTTCAAAGAAGTAAAGCCTCGGTTTATTTTTTTATATTTGTTCGTGGAATTTTAATCCATTCCGCCTACATGATATGACACAGACGCAACAATATATCGACGCAAATCGCGATCGTTTTTTAGCTGAACTACTTGATTTTTTACGTATCCCATCTATTTCTGCGGATCCTGCCTATGCCGGTTCTGTTCGCCAAACGGCGGAGTGGGTGGCTGATAATCTCCGCAAAGCAGGTGCTGACCATGTGTGCCTAGAAGAAACAGCCGGTTTCCCGATTGTTTATGGGGAAAAAATGGTGGACCCTTCTGCGCCGACGGTTTTAGTCTACGGGCATTATGATGTGCAGCCAGCTGATCCCTTAGAATTATGGGATAATCCGCCGTTTGAACCTGTAATTAAAGATGGCTTGATTTTTGCCCGTGGCGCTTGCGATGATAAGGGACAGGTTTTTATGCATGTTAAAGCCTTTGAGGCGATGTTGGCCTCTGGCGAATTGGCCTGCAATGTGAAGTTTATGATCGAGGGGGAAGAAGAAGTAGGTTCTGATAATTTGGGTCTATTCGTCGCTTCTAACAAGGACTTGTTGAAGGCAGATGTTATTTTGATTTCTGATACGGCGATTATTGCGAATGATATTCCATCGATTGATGTGGGATTACGCGGCTTAAGTTACTTGGAAGTGGCTGTTCAAGGCCCTAATCGGGATTTGCATTCAGGTGTTTATGGAGGAGCAGTAGCAAATCCGATCAATATTTTATGCCAAATGATAGCTTCCATGCATGATGAATATAATCACATTACGATACCCGGATTTTATGATGGCGTGTTAGAGTTAAGTGCGTCAGATCGTGCTGCGATGGCTCAAACGCCCTTTGATTTAGATGCATACCAAAAGGATTTAGGGATCCAGTCGGTGCATGGTGAAAAAGGTTATTCGACAATTGAGCGGGCATCTATTCGCCCAACCTTGGATGTGAATGGTATTTGGGGTGGCTATACTGGGGAAGGTGCGAAAACCGTTTTACCATCGATGGCTTATGCGAAAATATCGATGCGTTTGGTTCCTAACCAACGCTCTGAAGAAATCACGCGATTATTTACGGAACACTTTTTATCCATTGCGCCCAAAGGCGTGAAGGTGACGGTTAAGGCACATCATGGTGGAGAAGCATATTTAATGCCAACGGATAGTATTGCTTATCAGGCGGCTTCGGATGCTTTGGCAAAAACGTTTGGAAAAGAACCCGTTCCTACACGTGGTGGTGGTAGTATTCCCATTGTCGCTTTGTTTGAAAAAGAATTAGGTGTGAAGTCTATTTTGATGGGCTTTGGTTTAGATTCGGATGCGATTCACTCACCTAACGAGCATTATGGCTTGTTTAACTTTTATAAGGGGATAGAGACGATCCCACATTTTTTCGCGAATTACAAGAAATTATCCCAATAAGATGGCAGAGAATTTAACTTTATTGGCTACAGAATCCGCGTCTCGTTATGAGGATTTAGACAAGCAATCGGTTGATACCTTATTGCGTCAAATCAATGCCGAAGATAAAACGGTTCCCTTGGCTGTGGAGCAAGTTATCCCAAATATTGAGGCCTTGGTGAATCAAATTGTTCCACGTATGGAGCAAGGAGGTCGATTGTTTTATATTGGAGCAGGAACATCGGGTCGTTTGGGTGTAGTTGATGCTTCGGAATGTCCACCAACTTACGGCGTACCTTTTGATATGGTGATCGGTATTATTGCGGGAGGAGATGGTGCGATTCGCAAGGCAGTTGAGAATGCGGAAGACGATCCTGTTCAGGCATGGAAAGATATGGAGCGTTATGATATTGGTCCTTTGGATACGGTGATTGGTATTGCAGCATCAGGTCGGACACCCTACGTAATAGGAGGTTTGAAGGAAGCGAATGCACGCGGAATTCTAACGGGCTGTATCGTTTGCAATGGAGGAAGTCCGATTGCGGCGGAAGCTCAATATCCTGTCGAAGTGCTTGTAGGGCCAGAATATGTCACTGGAAGTACGCGCATGAAGTCGGGGACTGCGCAAAAATTAGTCTTGAATATGATCTCAACGGCCGTAATGATTCGATTGGGTCGTGTACGCGGGAACAAGATGGTAGATATGCAATTGAGCAATCATAAGTTGGTCTTACGCGCAATACGCATGGTTTGTGAGGCTACAGGTGTTAGCGAAGAAGTAGCTGCCGATTTGTTGGAAAAACACGGAAGTGTTAGAAATGCGGTAGATTCTGTAATGAAGGGATAGAATTTTCCCGAAAAAGCATTAATTTGCTCTCAAATAGGGCTTATCCTCAAAAGTATATACGTAAATAACATATGAAAACTATCTCTAAATTTATTATGACCGTGGCACTAGGTGTGGCTGCGTTTGGATTCGAGGCGAAAGCTGAAGATTTTCCGGCTGATATCAAGCCTTTGATGCAAAAGTATACATGCTTTGCATGCCATAAAGTGGATGCACGTTTAGTAGGCCCTGCTTACAAAGATGTAGCGAAGAAGAAATATTCGGTTGATAAGATCGTTGCTTTAATTGCGAAGCCACAGCCATCAAACTGGCCTGGTTATCCTCCAATGGCTCCTATGACAAATGTACCAAAGGAAGATGCGGTTAAATTAGCGAAGTATATTATCTCGTTGAAATAATCAAAACTGAACTAAAATGAAAAAGACCTCGATTTGCATCGAGGTCTTTTTTTATAGTGCTTTGGTCATCCAAATGTCACATCCATCGTGACCGCTATTTCCTAAAGGGCTACAAAGCTTGGTGAAACCTTGCTTTTCATAGATGGAAACGGCTTTGGACAGTTCAGGCATGGATTCCAAGTAGACTTGGGTGTAGCCGTTTTCTTTAGCCCATTCCATGGATTTTTCCATGAGTTTTTTCCCTGTTCCTGTTCCTCGGGCATCTTTATTGACATAAAGTTTGACAAGTTCGCAGGTGCCTTCTGGGAGGTTAGCGGTTGGAAAAATTCCACAGCCTCCGAGAACTTTATTCTGAGAGGTTGCTACAAAATAATATGAGCCCTTCGTCCTGAATAGTTCAAATAGCGCATCTGTTGTGGGGTCGAAGTATACCGTACCCGGCTTATTTGCTCCAAATTCAGTCAACGCAGCTCTGATAATTTCAGCTAGCGCAGCATTGTCTTGGGGCTCAATTGGCCGAATCGTGATGACCTCCTCCATGCGGATGATTATTTGGCTGCTTTTTTTGCTGCTGGTTTTTTCGCTGCTTTGGGCTCTTTCTCATCCTTTTCTACTTTCTCTGCTTTCGGTGCTTTCGCCGCTTTTGCTGGGAAAAGTTCAGGAACGTATGTGAAAAGAATCAGGTACCAACTTAA
>CALLKB010000069.1 GCA_938008575.1 uncultured Cytophagaceae bacterium
ATTGTGGCCACTCCGTAACAATTAATAAGGCATCAGCCCCATCAATGGCATCATAAGGAGTTTTTGAATATTCCACTACATCACCAATTTGCTCTCGTACGTTTTTCATCGCCTCAGGGTCATACACGCGTACTTTACAACCCAGTGCTAATAATGCTTCGATGTTATACAAGGCAGGAGCCTCACGAATATCATCTGTATATGGCTTAAATGCCAATCCCCAAATGCCGATTGTTTTTCCAGCCAAATCATTTTTAAAATGTCCTTGAATATAAGGCATCAACTTCGTCTTTTGCAATTCATTCACCCGCATCACCGAATCCAAAATGTGGAATTGGTAATCGTTTTCCTCCGAAGTCTTCGCTAATGCTTGAACGTCTTTTGGAAAACATGAACCCCCATATCCGATTCCTGCAAACAAGAAACGTTTCCCGATTCGTGAGTCCGTTCCTATACCTCTGCGGATGTCGTCTACGTTGGCCCCAACTTTCTCACATAGGTTTGCAATCTCATTCATGAACGTAATCTTCGTTGCCAAAAATGCATTTGCGGCATATTTGGTCATTTCAGCTGAACGCTCATCCATGAAAATGATCGGATTCCCTTGACGAACCAAAGGTGCATACAATTTGCTCATTAATTCTTTTGCACGATCTGATTGTGTTCCAATCACAACGCGATCAGGTTTCATGAAATCTTCTACCGCAACCCCTTCACGTAAAAATTCAGGATTAGATACGACATCAAATGGGACTTTGGCCTCTTTCGAGATAGCTGTATGTACCAATTCTGATGTTCCTACCGGTACGGTACTCTTGTCGATGATTACGGTATAATCTTTCAATAAGGGTCCTAAATCATGAGCAACTTTTAAAATGTATTTTAAGTCGGCAGATCCATCTTCCCCTGGAGGCGTTGGCAATGCTAAAAAGATCACTTTCGCACCTTCAATACCTTCCGACAAAGAAGTTGTAAAGTTTAATCGGCCTTCATTTACATTCCGATGAAACATATCCTCCAAGCCAGGTTCATAGATAGGTACAATCCCATCCTGCATCTGCTTGATTTTTGCTTCATTAATATCAACACAGGTTACATGATTCCCCGTTTCTGCAAAACAGGTTCCTGTTACGAGTCCTACATATCCTGTTCCAACTACCGCAATTTTCATATAGCTATTTTCTTGATTTAGTTCAAAAATTGACCACTAAATTAGGTATAAATCTTTAAATAATATAATTAATGGGCTACTTAGTTTGAATTACCCGCCCAATACTGCCTGATGGTTCCATGCAATTCAGCCAATTCGCTAGTGTCGTGGATATGTCACTGATTTCCGTTCGTGTGCTGATCTCTTGAGGCTTAACTTTCCAACCATAAAACAATAATGGCACATGGGTATCATACGCATATACGGTGCTATGCGAGGTTCCGGTTTTGTAACCGATCAACCATTGCGGTTTTAATAATAACATGAAATCTCCACTGCGTGCCGGGTTATAACCGTTTTGTAAGATGTTTTTATATTGACTTATGATCGATGTTTGGCTAATCGATTGTAAATCAATCAAATCAGCAAAACCATCCTGTTTTTCCATGGATTGACGAACAACTTGATATAAATCTGTGCGAGATATCCCCATTTTTTTAATCGTTGCCTGATTGAAATGTAGTTGGGAATTATCTTCACCTGTCAACAATTCCACATCTCCATAGGCTGTGATAAGGGCCTTTTTCAAATCAGCGACTGCTTTTGTTCGATCAAAAATGCCTCCAGGTAATTTTTTACTTTTGATAAATCCAGGGATTTCTGCGACCGCATGGTCTGCTGTCAAAAACACCAATACCTGATCTTTCCCATATTGTTTATCCAAAAACGTTAATAATTCCGCAATATCACGGTCTAAACGTAAATAGGTATCTTCCAATTCAATAGATTGTGGACCAAAACTGTGACCTACATAATCAGTTGATGAAAAACTCACAGCTAGAAAGTCGGTCGTTCCATGTTTCCCTAATTGCTCCTCTTGCATCGCCTTGATAGCAAAATCCTTTGTCAAAGTATTACCATAAGGGCTTGTCCGAATGAGTTCTAACGGATTTCCGCCTTGTAAAGTATGTGGAAATACAGGCGCTGTCTCACCCGCCATTTTACTTTCAAATTCGCCATTATCAGGTGCGCTCGCTAGGTAACTTTCGATGGGATATAAAGTGTTCCATCCCAATTTGCTGTATTTCTGTGCTCGCTCCTCTGCATTGAATACTTGTACCCAAGTAGGTAATTCTTTCATATAAAATGAAGATGTAATCCAGCGACCTTCTTTGGAATCATACCAATAAGCCGCGTTTGCCGTATGTCCTCCCGGAAGAATAGCTCCACGGTCTTTTAAGGCAATCGCAATTGTTTTGCTTTGGTAGTTTTGTGAAATTTTTAATTGGTCCGTAATTGTGCTGGTCCACAAATTTTTGGGAGACATAAAACCCGTTTTCCCAGTCGTTCCAACGGTCGTAACGGTAGAATCATCAGTACAATATACTTTTTTGCCTGTTGCACGATCCGTCCAATCATTCCCAACAATCCCATGAACAGCTGGCACTGATCCCGTGTAAACGCTGGCATGTCCTGCTGCCGTTACGGTAGGAGCATAGTTATAATGATTGTCTTGGCAATTTAAGCCTTCGCGCATCATGCGTTTCAATCCATTTTCGCCATATCGATTCGCAAAGCGGTACAAATAATCGTAACGCATTTGATCGACTACAATTCCCACGACGAGTTTTGGTCGGGTGGCTTTGTTTTGCGCGGATATAAAGTGGCTGCTTAGGACTAGCAGGCCTACGAGTAAACTAGTTATTTTCATAATATGAGGGGAATTGAGCTAATTTGATCGCTTCTTGTTTGTTGGAATCGATTTGATAAATGTGATTTTCTTGGCCATTGGTTAAGACCAAATATTTGGCTTGATTCTTTTTTTGATATTGGCTTGCTTGTTGGAAGGTAACCGTTGTAATTTCCACATGAGGCGCTTTACATTCAATCAACATAAACACCTGACCTGTAGAATCAAATACTTGTATATCTGTCCGCCGGTTCAACTGATCAATTTTGTGGCTACGTTCGATTTGAATGTTACTTGCTGGATAACTCAGATGTTGCGTCAGGTAATTTAAACAATGTTGGCGAACCCATTCCTCTGGAGTCAGTAAGCGGTATTTTTTACCGATCCCATCAAAAATGAAAAGTTTTCCCTCCTTTTGTGTTATTTTGTAATCAAATGCAGGAAATACAGCGACTAATTCAGACGAAGCAAGCATAAGTTGAGCTTAAAGCTAAACCCTAAATTAATCTATTTGTTGATTATTTTCATTAACAAACCTTACATATTCATGAAAACAAAAGAAGAGATTGTACAAAATTGGTTACCTCGCTACACTGGAACTCCTATCGAAGCATTTGGTCAGTATATTCTTCTGACAAATTTCAAGAATTATGTAGATATGTTTGCCGAAAAATTTCAAGTAGAAATTTTAGGCCAAGACCGCCCGATGCAAACTGCGACGGCAAACAACATTACAATCATCAATTTCGGGATGGGATCCCCGATGGCTGCAACCGTGATGGACATTCTTTCCGCAATTTCCCCTAAAGCTGTTTTGTTCTTAGGTAAATGCGGTGGTTTAAAGAAAAACTTACAATTGGGGGATTTGATTTTACCTATCGCTGCGGTGCGTGGGGAGGGGACATCCGATGAATATTTGCCTAAAGAAGTTCCGGCTTTGCCTTCCTTCCGGTTACAACGTGCCGTATCTTCCATGATCAAAAAACACGAGCTTGATTATTGGACGGGTTTGGTTTATACAACCAATCGGCGCGTTTGGGAACACGATGAGGTTTTCAAAACCTATTTATCTGATATTCGTGCTATGGGTATCGACATGGAAACGGCGACGATATTTACGGTGGGCTTTGTCAACAAAATACCCCATGGGGCTTTGTTGCTTGTTTCTGATAATCCAATGACTCCTGATGGAGTTAAAACGGAAGCATCTGACAAAAAAGTCACTACGAATTATGTCGACTCACATCTACAAATCGGCATCGATTCATTAATCGAATTAGCCAATTCAGGGGAATCTGTTAAACACCTACGTTTCGAGTAATTAATTACAGTGATCGCGAATAACTTGGTAGGCTTGATTGTAACCAAGTTCACCTGATTTACTCAAGTCTAGGCAACCTGTTGTATCACCCAATGCCAGTTTAATAATGCCACGAACATAGTAGGCTTCGGCATATTTGGCATTTAGTTTGATGGCGTTGCTGCAATCTTGAATGGCATTGCGCTGATCTCCTAAGTTAGATTTTGCAACACCACGGAAGAAGTAAGCCTCAGCATAAATGGGGTTTAGGGCAATCGCACGGTTGTAGTCTTCCATGGCTTGTTTGGCATCTCCCGATTTTGCTTTCGCAGATCCACGATTGAAATATACTTCTGCACGCTCTGTTGTAAACTCAGCTATCTTGACTTTGTCCTGAACGCCATTACGTAATTCATCCAAAAGCGCTTTCGTCATTTTCGCGTCATAAACAATTTTCGCAGATTCATTGTTGCCAATTTCAGCAGCTTTGGTATAATCCTCAATGGCTCCACGCGGATCTCCTAATTTTGATTTCACAAAGCCACGGCCATAATAGGCTTCTACTTTGCTAGGATCCATTTCAATTGCTTTGCTGAAATCTTCTAAAGCGCCTTTTTCGCCATTTTCTCCTCGGAAATTTTCCAATTGCGTTTTGCAAAATCCCGCATGATACCAATCGTCAGCATTATCTGGACTCAATTTAATTGCCTCTTCAAAATCCTTCAATGCAGCTTGATACTCCGCTAATTTCATTTTCGAAAACGCCCGATTCGATAAATAACTCGAACGTTTTGGGCTAATCTCTATCGCTTTATCAAAGTCCTCAATACTGCCTTTGTAATCTGCCAAATGTGCTTTAGCCTCACCGCGTGCTGCTAGGCCAGGTGCATATTCTGCGTTTAACTCTAAGGATTTATTGTAGTCGGAAAGCGCTCCACGGTAATTGGCTAATTTCGATTTTGAAATTCCCCGACTAAAATACGCCGTTGCCTCCAAGGGATTTAAACGAATTGCCTCGTTGTAATCTTGTATCGCCACTTTGTGGTTTTCTTGTTTGCTATAGCTTTGGCCACGCGCAATGAATGCCTCAAAGTAAGTAGGCTTTAATTCAATCGCTTTGTCAAAGTCCAAAATAGCCCCACGGAAATCCTTCAAATTGTACTTGGCAAATCCTCGGTTGTAAAATGAAATGGGATTGGGGTTAGCGACATTCTTCTCAATTTCTAAACTGAAGTTTCGAAGCGCATCAGCATAATTTCCCGTTTTGTTTTGAGTCAAACCCAACTCAAGGTAGTTTGTGCTGTCTTGTGCAAATGTGGCTGTCGTGCTTGCGCTTAAAATACCCACAAAAAGAATTGTGTAGATATGTTTCATAGTCGTGTTCGAGGTTATTGGATGATTTCGCTAATTCCGAATAGCAAAATTAATAATAAAGTTCTTAATGCCGTCTTCTTTAAATAGGGATCTATTTCCGCTGGCGTCATTTTTGAGTTTAATTCCCTGATCATCAAGATGATGGGGTAAAATCCGAGTAAAACTAACAGGTTGCCAACAGTGGATGGCCCCTTTTTGAATACGACCAAATGGTAACAGATAAAGGGTAAGACTCCTAAAATCAATAAGGCTTTTTGGTAAATGAACCCTTTTGTTTTACCAATGCGAACGGGGATCGAATTTTTACCTGATTTTTTGTCGTTTTCTAAATCACGTAGATTGTTCAGGTTTAAGACGGCTACCGACAATAAACCACATCCCGAGGCAGGGTAGACGATGTGAAATGGGATAGATTGAGTTTGAAGGAAATAGGTCCCCATGGTTCCCACTAAACCAAAAAAGATGAAGACTGACAAATCACCTAATCCCATGTACCCATATGGTTTTTTTCCAACGGTATAGGCAATAGCGGCTAAAATACAGGCGATTCCTAATCCAATAAAATTTATCCAAATTTCCCAAGAGGCTCGTTGCAAGCTATAAGCTAGTAACCCAATACCCATTAAAAAAGAAATGCAAGCCGTTAAAATAACGACTTGCTTCATTTCTTGACGGTTTATTTTACCAGTTTGAACAGCTCGTAAAGCTACCTTACGATCCTGATTATCAATTCCATTGGCCGAATCACCGTAGTCATTGGCGAAGTTGGAAAGTACTTGTAATCCAACAGTCGTTAAGATGGCTAATGCTGCAATTATCCAATCAAATTTACCATTTGAATAGGCTAATAAATTGCCCAACATGATACTCGCTACTGCAAGAGGTAATGTTCTTGGCCTAGCCGCTTCAACCCATCTATTCATGTATTATTTCGCCAATGCTGCTTGAAATTCTGCACTTGTGGGCTTAATGCCTGATGCGAAGAAATTAGTCAGTTCCCCTTTTTCATTGATGACATATTTGCAAAAATTCCAAGTGGGTTCTTTTTCGTTCCAACCGTTTTGCGATTTATCACTTAACCATTGGTATAAATCACATTTTCCAGCGCCTTTTACAACGACTTTCTCCATCATTTGGAATGATACTCCGTAGTTTTTCAAGCAAAATGAGGCGATTTCTGAATTTGTTCCAGGTTCTTGTCCTCCAAATTCATTGGCAGGAAATCCCAAGATAACGATTTCAGGATTAGCCTTGTGAAATGCTTCCCAGTCCGCATATTGTGGCGTATATCCACATTTTGAAGCCGTATTTAATACGACGATTTTCTTGCCTTTAAATTGGCTGAAATCAATTTCTTTTCCATCTATCCCCTTCATTTTGAAAGAGAAGAAGTTCTTTTCTGCCGACTGTGTTACTTCCATAGGGCGTTCTAATGCTACTTTTTGTGTGAATGGCAAAGCCAATGCAGTTAATAGCGATCCGATTTTCATAAGGCTTACGATCATGGTGATAATGATTAAGAGGATGAGAATTTTGTATTTGTTTTTCACGTTACATACGTTCTGGTGCAACTATTCCTAATAACGCAAGAGATGCTTTAATTGTTTCACCCGTTAAGGAAGCTAAATTTAACCGAATGTTTCGGCTATCTACATTTTCTTCATTTAAAATACTCAATTCATTGTAAAATTTGTTGAATTGCTTCGCTAAATCATAAGTATACTGTGCGATAACCGAAGGTGCAAACTGTGCCGCAGCCTCCTGAATTTTCGATTTGTAATTACCTAGCAAGAAGATTAACTCTTGCTCGGATTCAGCTAATTCATACGATTTACCAGCAGAAATTTTTATATTAATTCCCATACTTGCCGCCTTTCGGGTCATCGAACAAATCCTTGCATGCGTATATTGAATAAATGGACCTGTATTTCCTTGGAAATCAATAGATTCTTCCGGATTGAACAACATCCGTTTTTTCGGGTCAACCTTCAATAAGAAATATTTCAAAGCTCCCAATCCTAATTGGTTAAATAAAGCATTGGCTTCTTCGGCTGAGAATCCTTCAATTTTCCCTAATTCCAATGTTCTCGATTGCGCCGTGTTAACCATTTCAGCCATTAAGTCATCCGCATCTACAACAGTTCCTTCGCGCGATTTCATTTTGCCACTAGGCAAATCCACCATTCCATAGGATAAGTGATAATTGCCTTCCGAGAAGGGTTTATTTAGTTTTTTGAGAATATGAAACAATACCTCAAAATGGTAATCTTGTTCATTCCCAACGACATAAACGGAACGTTTGGCACCAAAATCTTCATATTTCAATTGAGCCGTTCCCATATCTTGTGTGATGTAAACAGATGTCCCATCCCGACGTAAAACCAATTTTTCATCTAAGCCTTCTTCCGTTAAATCAATCCAAACTGATCCATCGTCTTTTCTGAAAAACACACCCTGAGCTAAGCCTTCATCGACCAATTTTTTACCCAATAAATAGGTATTTGATTCTCGATAAATTTTATCAAAGCTTACGCCCATTTGTGCATAACTCTTCGCAAATCCATCGAATACCCACGTATTCATTTGTTCCCAAAGGGCAATAACGCTTGGCTCATTTTGCTCCCAGGCTAATAACATATCCTGCGCTTTCAATAGGATAGGAGCTTGTTTTTTTGCCTCTTCCGGGTCTATTCCTTGTTGGACTAAGGTTTCAATTTCAACTTTGTATGCTTTATCAAATGCCACATAGTATTTCCCAACTAAATGATCACCTTTCAAACCACTTGATTCAGGAGTCTCGCCATTGCCAAAAAGTTGGTAGGCCAACATCGATTTACAAATATGAATTCCGCGGTCATTCACCAAATTCGTTTTAATTACTTCATAACCCGCTGCATCCAAGATTTGAGAAACAGAGAATCCGAGAAAGTTATTACGTAAATGGCCTAAGTGTAAAGGTTTGTTGGTATTCGGTGAGGAATATTCAATTAGTACCTTTTCTTTTTTATCTGCCAATGTAAATGGATGTGCATCCTGATTGATTCCATTTAAAATTTCAACCCAAACCGCATCTTGTAAACTAAGATTCAAAAAGCCTTGAACCACCTGAAATGCTTTGATTTTTGGGTTGTTGGCCAACATATATTCCCCCAAAAGCTGAGCAATTTGTGCAGGAGCTTTGGATGCTTGTTTGGTAAAAGGGAAAACAACAAAGGTGAAAGTACCTTCAAATTCCTTTTTGGTTTCTTGTAAAACGATTTCTTGCGCGTCGATTGAAAAAAGATGTTGAAGTCCTTCTTGTAAACTTTTTTGAATCGATTGTTGGATACCTAGCATGTTGAAATCAACGGGTTTAATGAAAATTAATGGCTGCAAAGGTAGCCAATTAAGGGCAAACATTGACTTGCAAGGGGCATTTTTGACGAATTTAATCTTACCTTTGTGGCCATGACGCCAAATCTATATCATGATGCGATTACCTCCTTAAAATCAGGGGGTGTCATTCTTTATCCCAGCGACACGATTTGGGGATTAGGTTGTGATGTTCGCAATGACGCAAGCATTGAGAAATTATTGCAAATCAAACAAAGACCTGCAGAAAAAGGCTTAATTGTGCTGATTTCGAAGATTGAGCAATTGAGTGAATACGTCGAAGAAGTTCCCGAAATCGCCTGGGACTTAGTGGATTTTGCTGAAGATCCTTTAACCGTTATTTACCCAAAAGGAAAAAATGTAAGTGCCCATTTATTGGGTCCGGATGGTAGTATTGCCATTCGTTTGGTTAAAGATGAGTTTTGTAAAGGTTTAATTTATCGTTACCAACGAGGAATCGTCTCAACCTCCGCGAACATATCCGGTGAAGCTTCACCATTGAATTTTGAAAGTATTGCTGGTTCTATCAAAGAACAAGTTGATTATATATTGAAAAACCCCAACCCAACGAAGGGGAATAATAAACCATCCAAAATTGTCAAATTGGGCTTAGGTGGTGATTATTCATTGATTAGAGGATAAATGAAGACAGGGCAGGAGATCATTTCTGAAGATATTTTTCGTCGCATCGGGCTAGCTGCCGATCGTATTCAAATGGAATCCTATGTCGTAGGTGGATTTGTGCGTGATTCGATTCTAGGTAGACCTTGTAAGGATATTGATGTTGTTTGTATCGGTTCTGGTATTGCCTTGGCGGAAGAAGTTGCCCGTGAATTTGATTTGCCGGATCATAGTGTTTCGATTTTTAAGAATTTCGGTACGGCCATGTTGAAGGTCGATGACTGGGATTTAGAATTTGTTGGAGCCCGTAAGGAATCTTACCAAAGGGATTCTCGGAAGCCACTGGTGATGGAAGGGACTTTGGAGGATGACCAAAATCGGCGAGATTTTACCATCAATGCGATGGCGGTTCAACTGAATCAGTCGAATTGGGGGAAGCTATTAGACCCTTTTAACGGAATTGCTGATTTAAAATCGAAAATTATCCGAACGCCTTTAGAGCCTGGAATTACGTTTTCTGATGATCCATTGCGGATGATGCGCGCGGTTCGATTCGCGAGCCAATTGGGTTTCGATATTTATCCGGAGACCTTTGAGGCCTTGCAAAAAGAGAATGAGCGCTTGGAAATTATCTCCATGGAGCGTATTTCGGAAGAGTTAAATAAGATTATTTTATGCCAAAAGCCATCTTATGGCTTTCTGTTATTAGATGCTTGCGGATTATTAGCCCGCATTTTTCCCGAGTTTGTTAAACTCAAAGGGGTGGATACCGAAGAAGGGAAGGGGCATAAGGATAATTTCTATCACACCTTACAGGTATTGGATAATATTTCCCAACATACTAATGATCTTTGGTGGCGCTGGGCAGCGATTTTGCATGATATTGCGAAACCGCAAACCAAACGTTTTGTCAAAGGGAAAGGCTGGACGTTTCATGGTCATGAGGAAATGGGTGCCCGACAAGTTCCGTCGATTTTCAAGCGTTTGAAATTGCCTTTGAATGAGAAAATGAAGTTGGTGCAAAAGCTGGTCCGCTTACATTTACGCCCGATTGCCTTATCTAAAGAGGAAATAACCCATTCTGCCTTACGCCGATTACTCTTCGAAGCCGGTGATGAATTAGAGGCACTTATGACACTTTGTCGGGCAGATATCACCTCCAAAAATGGCGACAAGGTGAAACGCTATTTAAGAAACTTCGACTTAGTAGAGGAAAAGCTCAAAGAAGTGGAAGCGAGTGACTCCCTTCGTAATTTCCAACCTGTTATCACAGGGGAGATGATTATGCAAGTATTCGATATTGGTCCAGGAAAAGAAATTGGTTTGATTAAAATTGCAGTTCGGGAGGCAATACTCGAAGGAAGTATTCGCAATGATTTTGAATCTGGTTGGCCTTTAATGATTAAAGAGGGTGAGGTTTTGGGATTGAGCCCTGTTTTTACGCTTCCGGAATTTCTTAAATCAATTTCTTGATTTAAATTATCAGTTTTTTAGGTTTGAAGCGCTTGTAGCTTTGATACATTGGGTGGTTAAATCTAACCACTATGAAACATGTTATTCGAAATATTCGCCGTTTGCGATTGGATCGCGAACTCTCACAAGAGAACGTCGCATTTAATCTTCAAATCTCACAAAGCAGTTATGCAAAGTTGGAATCCGGCCAATCCAAGTTGAGCATTGATCGATTATATCAACTAGCTGTTTATTTTAACGTTACTGTAGAAGAATTAATAAAATTGTAAACAGTCCCTAGTGAGGGACCGTTTGCATTTCTTCGAGTTTCTGTCGGATTCGATTCCCGATAGTCTCAATAGCTTTCGTGAACAATTCAGGGACAATCTTTTCGATTTCCTCTGCAGGGAGATTATCAGGTACTTTAAGATAGAGTATTTTAAAGTGACCATTAATCTTCAGCTGAACTCGCTTATTTGCGTCTTCAAATTCCTCCACGAGGTTGTTGCGGAATAGTTCCAGTTGGATTTTTATATCATCGATTGTTTGTGTTTTCATGGGTTTAGATTTTTGGCGGGGCAAAGCCCCGCCTGTTTATTTGAAAAAATCAGTAAGGTCTTTGAGGACGCCAATTGCCCAGTCGAAGCCTTCTTTAAAGCCTTTTTTGAAATCATCAAACCAGCCTCCACCTTGTATGTCCCGAAGCTCCTGTTCCGTGACACGTGTCCAATTCGTTGTCGTTTTCATGATTTAATTAAAGTAAAATAGCGATTAAGCCGCCCGTGTAAATAACTGCTGCTATCACGACGGCGACTCCCGTGATTATGCCAAAAGTCTCCCAGAAACCACCACCATCAATGTGGATAAGTTCCATCGAATTCAATTCTTGCATACCCCATGCAGACATGGGGAAAAATTCTTGTTTCATGATTTTTCATGTTTAAAGGGTTAGGTATTAGATTATGAATTGCTCGAGCTGCATGTTAAAATTACAGTCATTTTGCCCCAATGATTATTCTATATTCAGGTAAGAAATTCGTAAAAGGTTTAAGAAACTGATAATAAAAAAAGGCCGCCTGTTGGGGCGACCTTTTTTGAAAAAAATAGACTGTTTCTATTACATGCGAACAAATAATTCGTCTTTTGAGTAACGAACTTTGGCAGCGTTTGCCATGTAATCATTGGCAGCGTCACGCTCGCCTACAGCTAGAATTAATACAGAATGTAATCCTTTGGCAGATAAATCTAATAACTCGTCCAATTTCGCAGGAACAAAACCTTCCATCGGTGTTGTGTCGATTTTCAATTCAGCGGCAGCTGCTAAAGCTGTTCCCATTGCCAAATACACTTGACGAGCAGCCCAACCGGCTTGAACTTCCATAGGCAATTGTAACATAGATCCTGCGATTGCTCCACGGTAATCCGCTAAAGCTTCTACAGGGACATTACGCGTTTCAGAAACCAATTGAATAAATGCATCGATTTTTTCTTCTGTAATATCATTCCACGCAGCAAAAACTAAGATATGCGACGCCTCTGTAATTTGCGGTTGGCCATAAGCAATCGGTTGGATTTGCGCACGCAATTCTGGATTTTCAATCACAAATACTTGGTAAGGTTGTAAACCAAATCCTGAAGCAGAAAGACGAATCGCATCTAAAAGGCTTTCAATTTTATCCGCAGATACTTTGTTGCCATTCATACGCTTGGTCGCATAGCGCCAAGATAAATCATTAATTAAAGACATGTTGTTGATTTTTTATGAGTAAATAATAAAGCCGAGATGCAGATTTGCACCTCGGCTCTTAAGCGGATTAATTTATTCGCTAACTAAAGATACAACTAATTTGAAGTCATCCATGATAGCTTTGTCGCCAATTGAATCAAAGAATTTCTTTGAACCGTATTGGATGTTGTAATCTGTACGATCAATTGTGATCGAAGCCTTAGCAGCAACCTTTCCTCCTTTTACTGAAATTTCAGCTGGGAAAGAAATTGATTTAGTGATTCCTTTGATTGTCAAATTACCTGTTACTTGGTTTCCTGCAATCTTCGTGATCACGAAAGTAGCTGTTGGGAATTTCTCAACTTCAAAGAAGTCTCCTGAAGAGATATGGCTAACAAATTTTTGGTTGTAACCTGGATCCGTGATATCCAATGCCTTGATTGTTTTCAAGTCGATTGTGAAGTTACCACCTACTAATTTGTTACCGTCTACGTTCAAAGCACCTGCTGAGATACCTACTGTACCATTGTGCTTACCAGTTACTTTTTCTGCATACCAAGCGATTGAGCTTGCTGCTGTGTTTACTTTCACTGCTTTTGGTGCTGCGAAAGATGCGATGCTCATTACGAGCGCTGTCAAGATTAGGCTTACTTTTTTCATTTTATTTATTGTTTAATTGTTAGTAAATACATTTCTAAACTCATCGAGTATTTCATTGAGTGCTTGCAATTTTATTGGGTCAATTTTTTTGAAATTTTCACCCCATTTGTTTTGAACCAAATCAATTTGCTCCACTAATTCGATGCCAGCAGGTAAAATAATTACATCCACTGCTCTTCGATCCTGAGGGCATTCACGTCTTAAAACTAATTTCTTCTCCAAAAGTTTATCGACGAGTCGGGAAGCATTTGACATTTTATCCATCATGCGTTCCGTGATAGCTAGTACAGTCATTGGGTTTCCCTTTTGGCCTTTCAAGATACGTAATACATTGTACTGTTGCACAGTAAGTCCAAAAGGTTTCAATAATTCCTGTTGTTGCTGAACGATCCAGTTGCCTGTATAAATCGCGTTTACGACAGCTTTTGCGGCCTCGGACGGAAATTTTGACTGTTTTAAATCCTCGGAAATACCCATAACTAAAATTTGATGTCGTAAAATTAAATGTAATTACATTAAATGCAAAGGAAAATAAATTTATTTTTTCAAAAACCCTGATATTTTTAATTTTTGGCCTATTTTTGAACATGCAGACATCCTTATCCCTCCAGTATCCTTTTATATTAGCTTCTAATTCACCTCGTAGAAAGGAGATCTTACGTTCCGCTGGTTTCGAATTTGCAGTTTTACCCAGTGATGTGGATGAATCCTTTTCTGCTGATATGAGGCCTCAAGAGGTGCCGGTACATTTGGCAGAAAGAAAAGCGAATGAATTAGCGCGAATTTCCCCTAATGCCTTAGTGTTAGCGGCTGATACGGTTGTTATACTTGGAAATGATATTCTGAATAAGCCGCAGGATAAATCGGAAGCAATCTATATGTTGCAACAATTATCTGGAAAAACGCACGAAGTGGTCACAGGGATTGCGTTACATACCCCTCAAGGTTTGTTTACCAAAGCAGACTCGGCCTTAGTCAAATTCAGGACTTTCGAGGACTGGGAAATTGATTTTTATGTTCGAGAAGGATCTTGCTTAGACAAGGCAGGCTCTTATGGTGTGCAAGATTTCTTAGGAATGGTAGGCATAGAGTCCATTCAGGGATCTTTTTACACGGTCATGGGCTTGCCCATATTTGACGTGTATCAATTCATGAAACCTTATATTTTAGACGGGAAGCAGCTTCTGATTAGATAGAGAAACTTTCGCCACAACCACAGGTGCGGCTTGCGTTCGGGTTTTTAAATTGAAAACCTTTTCCATTCAAGCCGTCTGAGAAATCTAATTCGGTGCCAGCCAGGTAGAGGATTGATTTCTTGTCTACCATTACTTTTACCCCTTTGTCTTCGAAAATCATATCGTTTGGCTGTGCTTCTGCGGCGAAATCTAAATTATACATTAAGCCAGAGCAACCGCCTCCTTCTACAGCCACGCGGATGTTGAATTCCTCCGTTAAACCTTCTTTAGAACGTAATTCCTTAATTCTATTGGCAGCTAAATCCGTTATCGTAAGCATGATGGTCGTATTTTGATGAAAATCTGATACAAAAGTAGCCCTTTTTTTGATAAAAAAAACCATTATTTAGAGCGAATCTAAATAAACAGTGGTTTTTCAAAATTTAAGGCCTTATTTATCCAATTCTAGGGATAATGTATCAGCCAAGGATTCGCTATATACCGATAGAGCGGTAGATCAAATTAGCCAAAATAAAAATCTCCAGGTAGTGCTCCTCATGTTTTCCAGCAATAGCTTGCTCCCTTCTATGGCTAATGCGAGCGAGCAAGATCAGGTGCAGGCATTTAATGGCCTCAACAGCATCGTTGAAAAGTTGGTGAAAAGTAATAAAAAAGTTGTCTTGGTAATTGATAACCCTCATCTTGCTCAACCACAAGATTGCTTTCATAGAAAAGTAGGCATCTCAGTCATGGATGGGATGAAACGGATTAATCCCGAATGCGAAATGCCAATTCAGCAATTTGAAGACCTGCAGAAAAAGTATCGCAGGGTTCTCAGTGACTTGGCTTATGCAAATCCCCGAGCGGTATTTGTGTTTGATACCACGCCTTATCTTTGCTCAACGCCTGATGGGGTTTGCTCTTATCAGAAAGACGGCAGAAGAATGTATTCCTACGGCGATCATATTTCTGATTATGCTGCAGGGAAGGTTGGGGAGCCGCTCAATCAGTTTTTAGTGAATATCTCACGCGGAAAATAAGATGAGACACAAACCCAAAAATACGAGAGCGTGTCTCGGTATGCCGATTACCTAAAAAATGAGTTTGCTTCTACCAAAATAGTTCCCGAACCACACATTGGATCCAAGAAATCGCTTTGACCGTCCCAACCCGAAAGCAACAAGATTCCCGCTGCCAAAACTTCGTTGATTGGAGCAATATTAGTCGCTAATCGATAGCCTCTTTGGTGCAACGAATTCCCGGAAGTGTCTAATGCTACCGAAACTTGGTCTTTGTCAATATGAATATTAATTCGCAAATCGGGATGAATTTTCTCAATGCTTGGGCGCTGACCTGTTCTTTCGCGAAACTGATCTACGATGGCATCTTTACATTTTTGAGAAACAAATTCCG
>CALLKB010000070.1 GCA_938008575.1 uncultured Cytophagaceae bacterium
AGGTGACATCTTCTCAAATCGCTGGAAAACCCGGTTGAAATACGACAAACTCTCGAAGCCACATTCAAAGCAACATTCCGTCACGTTCTTGTCTTGCAAGAGTAATTGTTTGGCGTAATTAATCCGATAACGATTCACAAAATCTGTATAAGTGAGGTGCGTCGTTTTCTTGATGTAGCGGCAAAAAGCTGGGACCGTCAAACTCACCTCGGAGGCCATCGCTTCCGTATCGATCTTGTCCTGAAAATGTTTCTCGACGTATTGATGAATCCGTGCCATGCGTTCCTGTTGTTTCAAGACAGCCTGGCTGGCAATCGGTCGGACGTTTAATGAAATGGCATCCGTACTCTCGGCCAAAATTTGGAAGATCTGCAACAACTCCACAAACTGGTCAAAGCGCGCAAGGCTTGGAATTTTCTTCATGCGCGCCCCCACCAGACGCTTGGTGTCTCCATCAAAAGCCAAACCCGATTGCGCGCGCTCCATTAATTGTTGGACCGTTTGCATCTCAGGAACCAAGCCCAAACTCGTCCGGAAATAATCCGGCGGAAATTGAATCACGACCGTTTCCACGCGGGTTTTAGCCCCGTAATCAAAATTCAAATGGGGAATATTCGAACCAATTAATGCCAAATCCGATTCATAATAGGTCGAAACATGATCCCCAATGTGTCGAATTCCGCGCTCCGCCTCCACATAGACCAATTCGATTTCTGGGTGAAAATGCCAATAAAATACTTCGTTGAGCTGCGGCGTCAGCAACAAGCGAAACGAACTCTCCGAATCGGGTTGAATCTGTTCTAATTTTAATTTCATTGACATAAATCTGTCTGATTTAAACCCAATATATCCATAAATATCAATACAGTGCAAATAGTTGTCAATAAGGCATTAATTGGCAAGTCATAAAATGTAGAGATTTGTCAAAAGAATTTAACCTTACCCGCTATGCAAAACGAAACCATGATTCCGAACAATGCGCATTATGACATTCCCGGAAATCCGTCGACTGCTAAAAGCAGCCAATTATCCTTAAACAATCGCACAAATGGTGAAGCCTTGCGCGTGTTGAGCGAGGAAGATTGGGAATTTTGGAAAACCAACGGCTATATCGTCATCAAACAAGCCGTTCCACGCGAACAGGCGCTGGAGACAGCCAAATTCCTTTGGGAATTCGAAGAAAAAGATCCTAATGATCCGAGTACCTGGTATACAGCTCCACGAGCAGAAATGAAAATGAAGGAGTTGGGAGGAACGGGCATGGTGGAGTGCTACAACAATCAGCATCTTTGGAATAACCGACAAATGCAACGCGTATATGATGCCTTTGTGGACATCTGGGGGACGGAAAAGTTATGGGTGACGATCGATCGCGCGAATTTAAATTTCCCGATCCGACCTGGCCACGAATACAAAGCATTCATTCACTGGGACTACGATCCAGAAACTAAACCCGTTCAAGTCCAAGGCGTATTAGCGCTTGTGGACCAAACAGACGAAAATATGGGCGGATTCCAATGCATCCCGGAATTATTTAGAAACTACGATACTTGGAAATTAACACAACCCGAAAACCGTGATCGTTTCAAACCAGACACGACGGGCTTCACGCCAACCAAAGTTAAAATGGAGGCTGGCGATTTATTAATTTTCAACAGCCTTCAACCCCACGGTATTCGAGCGAATAACAGCGATAAAGTACGCTGTGCCCAATACATTTCCATGATGCCGGCTGAGGAGGATAATGCAGCTTTGCGCGAATGGCGCGTGAATTCCTGGAAAAACCGCATCGCTCCAGAAGGCTATGCCTTCCCGGGTGACCCACGCAACTGGGAACAAACCAAATATGATACTGCCAAACTCAATCCTTTGGGAGAAAAAATCCTCGGACTAAGCAAGTGGTAATGAAAAGGCTCAAGAAATCTTGAGCCTTTTTTGTTTGATTTATATAAACATCTATTTGAATATTGTATAGAATAACTGGCTTCTCGCTCATACCTTTGTTTGATTAATCCATAAATAAGCACATGGAAAAAATTGAAACCTTAAAGGATTTCTACCAAAACAAATTCAATTGGATACCCGAAAATTTAAGCAAAGATTGGGGACATTTCAATGTATTTAAACTCGACCCATACATCGGAATTGGTGCGAAAACCGTGCCGTACCGTCGACGTGATTATTATAAAATCACCTTAGTCAAAGGCTCTGGAACGATTTATTACGCAAATAAAATCATTGAAGTCAAAGAGAATGCCATCGTGTTTTCAAATCCATTGGTCCCCTATAAATGGGACACGACGGAGAACTTAAGTACCGGTTATTTCTGCATATTCAACCACGATTTTTTTCAGCAGTACGGCAATTTTTCAGCTTATTCGCTGTATCAACCTTCGGGCACACCTGTCATAGAATTGAGCGATGCAGGCTATGAATCTTTCCAGGTGATTTTTGAAAGAATGTTAGCCGAAATCGATTCCACTTATATCCACAAGTATGACATGTTGCGGAATTTGGCCTTAGAAATGATGCATACTGCCCTCAAATTGGAACCGGCAAATTCCAGTCGATATGCTCCAGGCAATGCAAATCAAAAGATTTCGATGCTATTCCTCGAATTATTGGAACGGCAATTCCCCATCGAAGGGCCCCAAAACAAAATCAAACTAAAAACCCCATCCGATTTTGCAAACCAGTTGGCCGTCCACGTTAATCACTTAAACCGCGCGGTAAAAGAAACAACAATCAAAACCACGTCGCAACTTATCGCTGATCGCATCAGTCAGGAAGCCAAATTAATTCTATCACATGGAGAATGGACCATTGCTGACATTGCTGAAGCATTAGGTTTTAATGAAATCAGCTATTTCAATCACTTTTTCAAAAAACAAGTGGGCATCAGCCCCGCAAAATTTAGAAATAATATACATCATGGAAAAACGAAAATTAGGGAATAGTGGCTTAGAAGTTTCAGCCATGGGCCTTGGTTGCATGGGCATGAGCTTTGGTTATGGACCTAAAGCTGATGAAAACGAAATGATTAAAATTATCAGGGCAGCTGTTGAAATAGGCATTACTTTTTTTGACACGGCAGAAGTATATGGACCATTTATCAACGAAGAATTAGTGGGAAAAGCGTTAGCTCCATTTAAAGGTGAAGTGGTCATTGCGACCAAATTTGGCTTTCATTTAGACCCGAACCAAGGCTATAAAATGAACGGATTAGATAGTTCGCCAGCGAATATTCGCAAGGTTGCCGAAGCCTCGTTAAAGCGCCTAAAAGTAGATGCGATTGATTTGTTTTACCAACATCGCGTGGATCTGAGCATCCCCATCGAAGATGTGGCTGGCACAGTTAAAGATTTAATCAAAGAAGGCAAAGTAAAGCATTTTGGCTTGTCGGAAGCGGGAGCAGCCAACATCCGTAAGGCCCATGCAGAAATGCCGGTAACGGCCTTACAAAGTGAATATTCCTTGTGGACACGGGAGCCTGAACAACAAATCATACCGACCCTAGAAGAATTAGGCATCGGTTTTGTTCCATTTAGCCCGTTAGGAAAAGGATTTCTAACAGGAAAAATAGATGCAAATACGGAGTTTCATGAAACAGATTTCCGCAGAACCGTACCTCGTTTTACCGAAGAAGCGCGTGAACATAATCAGAAATTGATCAACGTTCTAGCAGGCATTGCGCAAGAGAAAAATGCAAGCCCAGCACAAATTAGTTTGGCATGGTTATTAGCTCAAAAACCGTGGATTGTACCCATTCCGGGGACGACGAAAATGCATCGTATGCATGAAAATTTTGATGCCATTCAAATGCAATTAAGTGCTGATGACATCAAGCAAATTTCCAATGCGACCTCCCAAGTAGAGGTTCAAGGGACCCGGTATTCCGCATCTGCCATGGAAGCTTTGGCCAAAAGTTAAAATTTTATCCTATTTCACGTACGAGAATCGTACCTTTGCATCTTCTTCTGAAAAACCAATCATGAAATTAATTATATCAATCTGTTTGATCTTACTCGTGCAATTCACGATTTTGGCTGAAACAGCAACAGATTCCACCAAGAAAGAAATCCAATTCGCAACCTCTACCTTAATCACCAATAACGGAATTTCCATCATCCCCATTTTTACCTTGGGAAAACCCGCTGCGATCATCAACTTTACCGTAGGACGCAAATTGACTTTTGAACCGGAATTCCGCCTTTCTTTGGAAGGCAAACCTTGGTCTTTCATCTATTGGTTTCGCTACAAATTAGCCAAAACGCCCAAATTTACTTGGAGTGTGGGAGCCCATCCTGCAATCATTTTCAAGACCATTCCCGTGACAATTAATGGAAACAACGAAGAGGTATTACGTGCTCAACGCTTTTTGGCAGCCGAAATGTCTCAAAATTACCGCTTCAATAAACACCTAAATCTTGGCTTCTACTACCTAGTAGGCGCAGGAAGTGTGGAAAACAAAACCAAACCTACAAACCTGTTGACCTTGCGCGGCGGATACAATAACATTGACTTAGGCAAAGGGTTTTTAGCGGGTGTAAATTCCCAATTGATTTACTTGTTTACCAATGGCGAAGAAGGATCTTATGTCAACGCCACATTTACGTTGACGCATAAGACGAGTCCTGTCACGCTTTCGTATTTTTACAATCAACCGATTAATTCCGCGATTACCGGTGGAAAAGATCCGGTCTGGAATGTGGGGGCAACCTATGCCTTCAATAAAATGTTTAGCATGAAATAAAAAAAGCCCGGCTACTACACCGGGCTTTTTCAATTAACCTAAGGCTTTTCGAGCCTGGCCATCTGGGTTATTAACGAGCGAGCACTGATCATCTAAAATCATCGTCTCCCCGTTTGCCTTCGTATAAGGTTTCCAATTCGGTAAGCCTCCTCCATTGGGATTACCCGTTTTGACAAAGTTCAAAAAGGACTTTGCCATTTTAGTGGATAAGGCCCGAGGGCGTTTGCCTCCTCCGGTATGCGTCAACATCAAGTCGGTGTTATAAAACCAAAAACAAATATCATCGCAATGGAACGCACGCATACGACCATCGAATAGAGGTGGCTGCCAGCCGAACCAAGAAACATACACGGGCGCTTTGCCTTGTGAGAATTTCGCATCCGCCGCCGCGATAGCACCTTTCCGATTTGAGTTAATCATCGCCCAAATTTCAATCGGTTTCGCATTTGGGAAGTTTTGATGGAAGGCCTCCACAATAGCCGCCGACTGGTCGGCAAAGCGTGGTTTAATTTTGTCAACTACCCCCGCAATGGTTATCAATTCCAAACTCGCATCTGTACGCGATGGACTGAACTCGTGGAATGTCGTATTGATGATCAACGGAATATCCGCGGAGAAGTGGTTCGGGTCACTAAAGAACGGTTGGTCGTTCATCGTAACACCATCCGCCACAGGTGAAAATCCACCTCGCGTAATGCCCATTTTCTTCGCCTCTTCATTCATTTTCTCCACGGCGCGAGACGTAATATCAATGTATTGTCGCCAAGGAATTTGTTGGAGCTTCTCAATTTCACCATCTTTCAAACCCGCCTCTTCCATGACCTTTACACCTAGCTTTTCTGCGTATTCTTTATTAACCCCACCCAAGGACGATCCAGACAATGCAACCGCTTTGTGAAACAATCCTTTGGCAGAAGGCATATTCATCAACGAAGTAACCTTAGCTCCTCCGCCAGATTGCCCAATGATGGTCACATTACCTGCATCTCCACCAAAATGTGCGATGTTGTTTTTGACCCATTCTAATGCCGCAACCATATCTAAATTCCCCACATTTCCTGAATGTGGATGGCCACCTGCCGCCTTAAGATGCGAATATCCAAAGGGTCCCAATCGGTGATTAATTGATACAAAAACGACATTGCCCAAACGGGAAATATTTTCGCCATGATAGCCATCTTGCTCAATTGCATTTCCGTTGGTAAATCCACCACCATGCAACCAGACGATCACAGGACGCTTACTCGAATCAATCGCCGGAGTCCATACGTTCAAGCGCAAACAATCTTCGGATACATCATCGTAATTCCAATGATCGACAAAAGAAGCATAAGCATTCGAATAACGCTTCTCCATGATTTGCGGAGCGGTATTTCCCCACCAAACACAAGGTTTAATCTCCGACCAAGCAGCCGGTTTTTGCGGGGGCATAAACCGATTTTTCCCACTTGTATCCGCACCATAAGGAATTCCCAAAAACTGATTAATTCCACGCAAAATAAATCCACGTACCTTGCCATATTCGGTTTGTGCTACAGCGATTTGGTCGCCCACGAATAAGACTTGATCGTCTGTACTCGCCGCCACGGAACTTGTCATTTGTTTCCCCACACTAAGTGAGGCTGCTCCCAATCCCAAGGATTGTATAAAATTTCTGCGATTTGATTTCATAGAATATAGGTTGTTTATTTTAGTCCATAAATTTTTACTTGGCGCATAGACCACGGAATCTCGTCGGCTACTTTCGCAATACTTTCCACTAATTTTAAGCGGACAAATTTCGTTTTGACTTGGTCAAAACTCACGACGTTATCCCCTTCTCTTCCTTTGTAATTCGCCACGTGTGTATTCCAAGTTAAACCATCCAATGAGGTTTCGATTTGCATAAGTCGAGGATAGGTCGGTATCATCGTAGGTGCTGCACCCGGAACCGGTTTAGCCGGACGTTTGAATATAGAGGATGAACTGAAGTGGAATTCCGACAAATTCATCGACTGCGGAAATTCAATCTGATACCACATGTCTTTAGCTTGTGTAATGCCGGTCGACCAGCCTTCGTAATTCGTCGCACTGCGCGGGGATGCATTTCCACCTACACGCGTAGAAACCGTATTACTCGCGCTGAATTTCCAAGCAGCATCTGCCGGAAACTCCTTAGGCACTTGACTCATGAGGGCTTCAAATTTATACATCGAAGATTGCTTGGCCGTCTTCGCCCGTATCGCCGCAACTTGTTGGGCCGTCACAAACGACGCATCATTCGACAAACCACTACGGATATACGAAACGACATCAGCGATCCATTGGTCCGACTGCTCTTTCATCGGTTGCATCATCCCGCCAGCATAATTCTTCCCTTCGACTGCTCCATCCAAACCGTGCAATAACACGCGCACCGCATATTCGGGATGTGACTGAATGCGGAAACTTCCTGCCAAAGCTGGGGCTAAGAGTTTATTGTTACCCGCTGATTTTCCCATACCGTCATTGCCATGGCATTGTGAGCAAAGTTCGGCAAAAACCAATTCGCCACGTGCCAAAATTTCTTTTTGGTCCTTACTCAATTCTGTTCCATTAAATGGCCCGTTTTGACGAGGCTTAGGAGGCGTGATTGTTTGCTCGCCAACCAGTTTTACACCACCCGAAGGATGCTTGGCTATACTCGCTTTGACCTGTGTTTCTAAATCCGGCGCTTTCACAAATTTCGCAGAAAAAATCGCCTGCATAGCAACTTCCGGATCAGCATCCAACATACTTTTTTCGTACATCGAAGCAAAAGACTTATCCCCTGCTTTGTACAAAGTTTCTGAAGCTTTAAGCGCCTGGATGCGGATACGAGGATTTGCATCTGTGCCTAATTTTTGAACCACACTAGCTGGCAATTCCCCGAGACCTTCAAGCGTCCAAAGCGCATGGATTCGACCATTGATCGACGAGCCTTGTAAGGCCATTTGCTTCAAAGCGGGCACGACAGATTTGTCTTTACGTAATACTAAAACTTGCTGCGCCATATCTTGCCACCAGCCATTCGGATGATTTAGGTAGCTCACGAGTTTCGCAGATTTTTCATCATACATACGTGCAGGCTTCTTATCCCGTTCTTTCCCATCATAAGTAATGCGCCAAATCCGACCAAGTCCCACGACTTTGTCCAAACGATATTGATCAATTTTCAAACGCAAATAAGAGTCTTTGGGCGTCCATTGTCCTTCCTGTATAATCCCATGGTACATATCCACAATGTACATGGTTCCGTCGGGGGCCGTGGCCATATCCACCGGACGAAATAAGGGATCCGTTGATTTTAAAAATTCCGACTTTTGGTCTTGATACACATTATGTAAGGTCGTCAAACCCTCCTTCACAACGGGATTGATTTGTCGGACAATCCGCGCCACAGGTTCCCCGTAAAACAACTGCCCACGTAAAGATGCAGGTAAGCGATCTCCGCGATATATATCATTTCCCGCGGAACCAGTTACGCGATTTAGCGAACCATCGGGTTGGCGAATTTCATCCATTCCGCCCTGCATGTCGGCAACTTTAACCGCCGCACCATACGGAACTTCAAAGCCTTTCGCGAGCTCATTAGGCACATCAAAATTTCCATATTGGATGGGAAATTGGAAGTACGATGGAACCCCTGAGGCCCCACCTTGAAACCATAATTTACCATTATCATCTTGACTAATTCCCCATTGTGCCCGATTCGCGCCGGTCTTTTCTCGGATGATTCCATTGGGCGTTTCGCGAATCCGGAAGGCATTGACGGTACTGTAAAGCCAATTATCCATTCCATAAAACAAGAAGGCTTGTTGGTGTTCCACATTCCCCGAACGGCCATATTTCGTCGTAAAAAGCTCTTTTTTATCTGCCTTTCCATCGCCATTCGTATCCGTGTATTTGTAGATATTATCCGCATCAGACTCCATCGTCAAAACAGCATCTTTGCCATAAGGCAACACAAAACGCGGAAAAATAAGTTTATCGACAAAGGTCGTCCCGGTCTCATAGACACCATCGTTATTTTTATCTTCCCAGCGGGAGATCCGACTGATGGGTTCGAGTTCGTTTTTGGAATCTGCATCCAACATATACGAACGAAGTTCTAGGACGTACATCCTGCCATTGCCGTCAAATACAATTTCGCCGGGTTGTTGGATGGCAGGCTCCGTTAATACCGGTTGAATTTTATAGCCAGGAGGCAATTGAAATCGTTTGGCTTCTTCTTCCACGGAGAATGGTTGGATTGGATCTTTGGGTGAAAGGTCGATTCCCTTCCAGTTTTCGTCGTTCGGGTCCACACCTGCAGGAATTCGCAACGTATCTAGGGTTCTTGTAATATCAGAAAGTGGTTGTTTGGCAGCACTCAAGGCCATCAAAAGGCCCAAGCCTAGCAGGCCAAAAGATAAAATTCGTTTCATAGGTTTAGTATTTGAGGTCAATCTCAGAATGAAAGAACAATTTAATGTCCTGATTTACAACTATTTTTAGACAAAATAGAAAATAACTGAGACGAACCGTAGGCTATCCCGTAGATTTGGATCACCATTTTTTATCCCCATGAAATGGTGGTAATTTTGCAGGCTAATTAAGCTTCCTATAATGACTCAAGCCTCAAACCGAACCAAAATCATTTTGGTCCTTGGTATATTGTCCGCGATTGGACCCTTGTCCATCGACATGTATTTACCCGCTTTCAAAAACATTGCGCATGCCTTAAACTGTTCGCAAGAACAAATGGGCTACACCTTGTCCAGTTTCTTTTTTGGGATTTGTGTGGGCCAATTAATCAGCGGGCCATTATTGGATCATTTTGGTCGGAAAAATGTGTTGTACATCGGCCTTTCCATTTATGTACTAAGCTCCATCGCATGTGCCTTTGCTCCATCAGTAGAAGCATTAACCATCTTCCGCTTGTTTCAAGCACTCGGCGGAAGTGTGGGAATGGTTGCCCCAAACGCTGTGATTCGCGAAACATTTGAAGAAAAAGAACGTCCCAAAATCATGTCATTAATGATCTTGATTCTCGGCGTATCACCCATTTTAGCCCCATCTTTAGGAAGTCTTTTATTGTCTTTAGCGAGTTGGAAAGCCATCTTCTTAGTCTTAGCCGGAATCTTGTTAGTTATCATCTTCTTGATAAAATCATGGTTGCCTGAAAAGATCAATCACGAAAAGCGAGGGCCGTTTAAGGTTGCGACGATTGCCAAAGCTTATCGCGCCTTGTTCAAAGAAAAGGAATATTTGATTTTTGCCTTTACGGGAGCGATTGGAGCGGGAAGCATTTTTACCTACGTGGGTGGAGCTCCATTGACTTTCTTGAATTATTACCAAGTGAGTGAGTCGAAATTCGGCTTGCTCTTCGCGATTGTTGCATCCGGAATTATCTCCGCCAGCCAACTAAATCACATCGTACTCAAGAAATACAGCAGTTTGCAGGTATTACGCGTGACTTTGCCGACTCAATTAGGCCTTGCTTTGATTTTAGCCATCTTATCCAAACTGAATTTGATGACCATGGAGCTGAATATCTTCTTGCTCTTCTTGATTATGGGCTGTCAGGGTTTCAATTTTCCCAATGTAGCTACATTAGCTTTAAGACCTTTTCACCGCGGAGCAGGAACCGCTTCGGCCATGTTAGGATCTATCCAAATGGCTTGGGGCGCGGTTTGTTCGGTACTCGTAGGTTTACTTTTCGACGGCACTCCTTTCACCATGGCTATTATCATTTTCGGATGTGCGGCGCTGGCAAATACGATCTTGTTTGGTGTGGGAAGAAAAATAGTGAAGAGTTAAGAGCGAAGAAGTAAGAGAGAGGGCAGAGAAAACGACTAGCGACTGAACTCAGGTGATTTTAAAATAACCCAAAATTCGAAATTGAAACTTATAACCCTAGGCTTTAGCCTAGGGATCCCCAGACTGAAGTCTGGGGCTATAAATAAAACTATTAGACTAGCGACTGAACTCAACATTCCCCACTTTCATCTATACATTCGACCGCTGAGCAGAAAAATTAACAAACTAAAATATCACCAATGTATCTTTGAGGTACAATATTATTCAATCCGCCTAATGAAAAAATTCATTCTAACTACCCTTGTTTCGATTAGCACATTATTTGCATTCGCACAAGTTCCAGGAGCCCCAACCGGAGCCAAAATGCCCGACATGAATCGCGGCCACATCTATGGAAAAGTCGTTGACGATCAAGGAAAGCCGGTCGAATTCGCATCGGTTGTTTTATTAAAAACGACGATTGACCCGGCAACAAAAAAACCGAAAGATATTTTAGTTAAAGCCCAACAAGCAGAATTGAACGGGGACTTTAATTTCAAAGAGATTCCAATCAACGTTAAGTTGAAAATCAAAATCAGCTTTGTAGGTTTCACAAATTATGAAGCTCCTGTAGCTTTCGCGATGCCTCCCATGGGTGGCATGAAACCCGGCCAAGCACCCGATCCAGAAATGATGGCAAAAATGATGGCTGCCTTCGAAAAAGATTTGGGAAATATCAAATTAGCAACCGACTCCAAAGAACTTGATGCTGTCGTCGTAACAGGAACAAAAGCGCTTGTTGAAATGGATATCGATAAAAAATCATTCAACGTAGGACAAAACATCGTGACATCTGGAGGTACTGCGATCGACGTGATGCGTAATATTCCTTCCGTGCAAGTGGACATCGACGGTAACGTAAAAGTGCGTAATGCAAACCCGATTTTATTCATCGACGGTCGGCCTACCACCCTATCCATGGACCAAATCCCAGCCGATATCATCGAAAAAGTGGAGGTTATTACGAACCCATCAGCGAAATACGATGCATCTGGTAGCATGGCGGGCATCATCAATATCGTATTGAAGAAAAATAAAAAGAACGGTTACAACGGTATGGTGAATGCGGGTGTGAACCGCAGAGGAGGAACCAATTTGATGGGTAATTTCAGTTACCAACAAAATAAATGGAACTTGACAGCAACGATCATGAACATGATGGAGCGTAATGTTTCCAATGGTTATAGCGATCGTCAGGCGAACATTGGCGGAATTCAATCTTCCATTTATCAAAACCTAGATAACTCAACGAAAGGCTTCATGCTTTTCCCTCGTTTCTCAGCAGATTACGCTGTAACAAATCGGTCTACGATAACTTTAGGTGCATTCTTCGGTGGGGGTGGTCAATTTAGACCCAATGAAACATTGGACATCACAAGTACAGTGAATGGCGTGAAATCATTCAGCAATCGTTACACGGAAAGTTTACGTGAATTTAAACCACAAGGTTTCCAGTTTGGCTTCAAACACACCTTCCCGAAAGCTGGCGAAGAGTTAACGATGGACATGAACTTCTTTGGCGGAACGAATAAAGGGGAATCGGTGATTACGACCAACTACCTTAATAACAACGCGATAACAGGAACTCAAATCCAAAAGAACATAGGAGATGGCAAGAACAAATTCATCACGATTCAAACGGATTATGTAAAACCCATCAAAAACGAGGGTACGATTGAAATGGGTTTAAGAGCTCAAATTAATGAGCTGGCCAATACAAACATAAACACCCTAAAACCTGTGGGATCAGATGTTTATAAAGAGATCACATCAGCATCCATCAATTATTCAAGTACAAATGATGTCTATGCGGCTTATGTATCCGTTTCAGGCAAAACAACGGCCTTCTCATATAAATTAGGTTTGCGTGGCGAGAGTTCGAACTATTCAGGGGAATTGATAAATACCAAGCAACAATTCAGCAACAAGTATCCATTGAGCTTATTCCCTTCCATCTTCTTGAAGAAGGATTTATCGAAAACGGATCAATTACAATTAAGCATTACGCGCCGGGTAAATCGGCCTAATTTCTTCCAAATCATTCCATTTGTCGATTACAGCGATAGCTTAAATATCACCCGTGGAAATGCGAATTTAGTGCCTGAGTTCACAACATCTGGCGAACTTTCTTATAGCAAGACAAAAGGATCTGCCACATTCTTGTTCTCGGGTTATTACAAATACACCGACAATTTGATTACCCGTTATTACAGCAAAGAAATCAACCCGATCAGCGGTAAGATGGATTTGATAAATACATTTATCAATGCGAATTCAAGCATTAATTATGGGGCTGAGTTAACGTATACCAACAAGTTTCAAAATTGGTGGGATTTTACGGCCAACGTGAACGTATATAATTCGAAGATCAACACAAGCAACATTGAAAGCTCTGGTGCTGTGGCGGATGGTATGTGGACAGCCTTTGGTAAGATCAACAACAATTTCATCTTGCCGAATAAATGGGTGATTCAATTATCGGGAGATTACCAAGGAAAAACGAATATGCCCGTAAGTCAAAATCAAGGCCAAATGGGCCCTCCGGGCATGCAGGCGCAAAGTTCGTCCCAAGGCTATGTGGAGCCATATTATGGCATTGATTTAGCGATCAAAAAGTCATTCTTGAAAAACGACATGGCCTCTTTAACTTTAGCATTCAATGATATTACAAAGACACGTGGAAATACGCGCGTTTCGTTGGGAGATGGATTTACGCAGACCTCATATCGGATTTCAAATCCACAGCAAGTGCGGTTAACTTTATCCGTACGTTTCGGTAAGTTTGATATGAGTCAGATGAAACGAAATAATAACAGCGGGGCTGATATGCAACAGATGCAATAAGGAACAACTAAATAAGATTTTAAAAACGGCCCAATTGGGTCGTTTTTTTTGTTAGCGAGCTACTACTTTAAAAAGCATATCTTTCAAATACTGTTCAACAAAGGTTTCTTTCGACTGCCTATTGACATCTGTTAATTTAGGCAAATATGTACTGAAAAATAGCTGCGAATGAGCCGTTTCAATTAGCGTTGTACTCAAAGAATGCGGAAAAGGATATGCCGGTTGGTAGGCCTTAATTAAATCAGAAATCCGAGCACACAAATCCTTGTAGGGCTTGAACACCTCATTTTCATTAATCTCCTTTACCTCTTTCACAAGATATACCTTGCTGCTTTCCGCAATCACAATTTGATGGAGAACATTCTTATTATAGTCCGACTGCCCAAAACGCTCAGGTAATTCACGGGTAAACAACTCCACCACACGTTCTAATTTGGCACGCAAATCTTGAATAGGCTCTAATTGAACAACCACTAAATATTCCATGTAAGACCAGTACCAATTTAGAATATATAGCAACAAACGATGCTTATTGGTAAAATAGCGATAAATTGAGGCCTCTGTCGTATTCATTTCTACGGCCAATTTTTTAAACGTAAAATGTTCAAATCCTACTTCATTGATTAATTCAATCGCATGCTTGACAATCTGCTTCCCTAATTCAGTTCCTTCCGGATCCCGTAAATAAATATGCTCGTTGACCTTAAAACTTAATGAATAATCCATGGTTATATTGTTTTACCCCGACAAAAATAGACGATAATAATACTACCACAAAATATATTTTAATTTTATTTGCAATAGTATTACTATTATTTTAAAAAGTATTTTTAGTTTTGTGCCACAATCGTTAAAACATGACACATTCAAATCCATTATCGCGCATTGCTTCATTGGTAAATCTGCATAAAAAGGAGGTTACATCCATTTACCTCTTCTCCATGCTCAGTGGTTTGATCAACTTAAGCCTTCCCTTAGGCGTGCAAACCATCATCGGATTGGTCATGGGCGCGACGATGGTGAGCTCCATTTATGTGCTAATTTTCTTAGTTGTTTTAGGCGTATTTTTGGTAGGCCTCCTGCAAATCAATCAAATGAAAATTATCGAGACGATACAGCAACGGATATTTGCCAACTACGCCTATGCCTTTGCGGATACGATTCCTCGTTTAGATTTAAAGCAAATGGATCACTACTTCATCCCAGAAAAAGTGAACCGCTTTTTTGATACCGTAAACATTCAGAAAGGCTTTGCCAAATTATTGCTCGACATTCCGATCGCAAGTGTTCAAATCCTCTTTGGTATTGTATTGCTAGCATTATATCATCCCTTGTTTATTCTTTTAGGTGTCATTCTGTTCATCCTGCTTGTGCTTATTTTAAACTACACAAGCAAAAAGGGGATTAGTACAAGCATCGAAGAATCGAATTATAAATATGAAGTGGTCGGCTTCTTCAATGAAATGGCGCGGACACTAAAATCATTTAAATTCAGCCAGGGGTCGGACCTAAATTTTGAAAAAACGAATTCACACACGCGAGGTTACCTACAGGCACGCACCCAACATTTCGAAGTACTGTTGTTCCAATACAAGTCGCTTATCTTTTTTAAAGTGAGTTTAACGATTTTAATGCTCACATTGGGTACCTATTTATTAGTCGAACAACAATTAAACATCGGTGAATTTATCGCTGCCGAGATTGTCATTTTGATGGTCATCGGGGCAGTCGAAAAATTAATCACAAGCCTAGATAGCGCATATGATGTTATCACGGGCCTTGAAAAAATCGCGAGTGTCACTGAGAGTCCAACCGAACAATCTGGGAAGCTTGATTTAGATGTCCAAAAAGGACTAGACATTCAGATGACCGGTTTTAGCTTTTCATTTGATGCTGATCACAAGGTGCTTGATTCGATTTCCTTACGCATTAAACCTGGCCAAAAGGTGAGTATCTCTGGTCCTGAAGGCTCCGGAAAATCAATTTTGCTTCGGATGTTGACAGGCAATTACCAAGACTTTCTAGGCAGTTTCCAAATCAACCATTTTCCAATTCAAAACTATAAATTACAGAGCCTACGCAAGTACACAGGCGTATTGTTGCATGGCCAAGAAATATTTGGCGGTAGCCTTTGGGAAAATATTAGCCTAGGCCAAAAAGAAATCACCCCAGCGTCCATTCTTCAAAAGGCAAATGAACTCGGCTTTGACGACCTATTACACCATTTTCCGGAAGGATTTGACACAATCATCGAACCGATCGGAAAGAAGACACCCCAAACAATCATTCGCAAAATCCTAATCCTGCGCGCACTTTGTGGAGACAAAAAACTACTCTTACTTGAGGAACCTTGGGCAGGCTTACAGGTAGAAACCGCAGATAAAATCAAAAAATACCTACTCACACAACCCGCAGACACAAGTGTCATCGTTGTTTCGAATGACACGGAATTTAACAATTTGACAGACCAACAAATCAACATGCACCATGGAAAAATTTAATGCATTTGACCACATCTACCAAGAAGGCAAA
>CALLKB010000071.1 GCA_938008575.1 uncultured Cytophagaceae bacterium
ACACCGACACCAAGGCCGAACCCAACACCGCAAACTGCAACAAATGCTCGGGGCTGCAATCCACGTTGGCCCCTAGGTCGAGCATGGTGGTACCGCCACCTTTGAAGTTAGGCATGCGCCCTGCGATGGCTGGTCGGTCAATGCCGTCCATGGTCTTGAGTACGTAACGTGCAATCGCCATCAAGGCGCCCGTGTTACCGGCGGACACCGCAGCTTGTGCGGCACCGTTTTTGACTTGCTCAATCGCCACCCGCATGGACGAGTTTTTCTTGCGACGCAGCGCCACTTCGATTGGGTCATCCATCGCCACGACTTCCGTGGCAGCCACCACCCGCGCACGTGGGTGCGCAAATGAAGACAAGGCCTCAGGCAAACCCACCAGCAACAGCTGTGCGTCCGCGTGAGTGTCTAAAAAGCGGCGGCAGGCCGCCAATGTGACGCGCGGACCATGGTCGCCGCCCATGCAATCGACAGATAAAGTGATCATTTGGGCTCTCGCAAAAAAACAAAAGCCCGAGGCACCCTGAAGGGCCGCGGGCCAATGAGAAGCAGAGAAATTAAGCTTCTGATTTGGTTTTCAACACTTTACGGCCACGGTAGAAGCCTGTAGGGCTGATGTGGTGACGCAAGTGGATTTCGCCGGTTGTTGGCTCGACAGCTGTACCGGGAGCGGTCAAAGCTGTGTGCGAGTTGTGCATGCCGCGCTTGGAAGGAGATTTTTTGTTTTGCTGAACAGCCATGATTGGCTCCTGGAACTAAATGTGGTTAACCGTTGGGCCACAAACCAACCAAGGGTCAGCGTGACACGAAGCCTGAAATTATAGCCCAACTCCTTGGGTTTCAGTGCTTACGCGTTTTGAGCGACGCCAACACCGCAAACGGATTAGGTTTGGCCTCAGCCAAGATGGCCTCTTCTTCTTTCGAAGTTGGTACCTGCTCACTCAGACAAGCAGGATGCATAGGCACCAAGGGCAAACTCATGAGCAGCTCTTTCCATATTTTTCATTAAGAATGGTTCGTGCAAATCACTGAGTTTTGGGCGAAAGAAATTTTCCGCTTCCTCAAATGAATTAATGCCTTGTTGGTGTAAGAGGGAAGCAATTATTCGATCGACTTTTAACGATGAACGAAGCGCTTCCAACTCACTTGAATTAATTGCTTGCTTTACGAACCATTTTTTTTCCATAGATGTGATTTTCTAAATTAAGATACAAAGAAAAATCATATCAAATGAATTATTTCGATATTAAATTTAATCACCATTTAAAAAACTTCCTAAAATTCCACCTTCTTCTTTCCGTCCACCAACAGAACCGTACGATAATATACGCGATGCTAATCTTGAAATTGGTAATGTTTGTAGCCAAACTTCTCCCGGACCATCTAATGTTGCATAGAAAAATCCTTCCCCACCAAATAATTTATTTTTTATACCACCGATAAATTCAATGTTGTAATTAATGGTTTGTGTATAAGCTACTATGCAACCTGTATCAACTCTTAATCTTTCTCCAGCTTGAAGCGTACGTTTCATTATATGACCTCCAGCATGGCAAAAAGCCATTCCGTCGCCCTCTAATTTTTGCATAATGAAACCTTCGCCACCAAATAACCCTGTCCCCAGTTTTCGTTGAAATTCAATCCCAACTGAAACACCTTTTGCTGCACATAAAAACGCATCTTTTTGACAAATAATTTTACCATTGTATTCCGACAAATCAATTGGTATAATTTTACCAGGATATGGAGAAGCAAAAGCAACTTTAGCTTTGCCAATTCCTGTATGAGTATAAGCAGTCATGAACAAACTTTCACCTACCAATAATCGCTTTCCTGCACTAAACAATTTCCCCATAAATCCACCAGACTGCTCCTGGCTTCCATCGCCAAAAATCGTTTGCATTTCAATGCCACTTTCCATCATCATAAAAGCGCCGCT
>CALLKB010000072.1 GCA_938008575.1 uncultured Cytophagaceae bacterium
TCTCTGGAAATCGGCCAAAAACCTCTGCATAAGCATATCCTCGTTTACCGATATTCACGTTAGGTGCAATTCGATAAATTCCTTCGACAGCTCCATCTGAATGATATTCTGCCCCAAAATTATAGCCTATACCCCAAGGCCCTCCTAAGGAGTTCTGAAAAGTCAAAATGGTTTCCCCAACAGAATGTGGCAATGGATTAAGTTCTGATTGATCTCGGCGATCTTGATTTAAATGATATTGAACAATGATGGCAGAACGGGGAATGAATCCTTTTTCTTGAAATAAATGCGACTTAAATCCAAAAGATTCTGTCGAAAAGCCATTGACAGGTTCTTGCAAAAATGTGTAACGCAATTCGACGAGCGGATGAATGCCAATTTTCAATAAACTCGTAGGTAAGAGATATTGAACAGCTCCGGCCTCCACAGCCCGATTAAAGCCAATCTCTGCCTGAAAATAACCTTTCTTTACGATGAATGGACATTCGGTTTGATCCGGTCGATCCGTTTCGATCCGACCGCTTTGTTGGGCCCTAAGCTCCAACCCAAACAACAACAATAAGAAGATAAGTCCGTAGCGCATGCCACGAAGATATCAATTTTTAGACTAATCTAAAATTTATTTTTTGCAACCAAAAGAAAATCCCAGTGCGCCATATATTTCACCGAACCAAATACTTTGTTCAGCATGATCGCCACTTTGGCCGGTTGTATGCACATCCCATAAATTGGTATACCCTCCTTTTACCGTGGTTTCAAAGAACAACAGCTTGGTCAAATTCAAACGCAAGCCCGTTTTCACGGAAGCACCTGCCCCAGCTAAATTCCAATAATTATTGCGCCCCAGGGTAAACAAACGTACGTCTGATCGAGGAACGACAAGGCCTATACCCACGCCATTCATCCACTCCAATTCCAATTTTCCGATGCCTGGGTTCCACAAAGGCGTATAGTGTTCTAATTCCACAGAGGCATAATTAAATCCATCCGTATGTTCGTATTGAAGAAAATCCTTGGATGCGACAGTAAAAGGCGTATTGTTGTAGGTGCCTACATATATTGGGTTAATGGCAAAAGCCGGATTCGACACTTGTGCACTAATGTTCCCCGTGATATGAGAAGCTTGATCGGGAACCATCACATATTTCATGTGATCCCAACCTAAGCTGATCGATAAATTGTCTTTAATGAAATAGCCCGCGTGCAGATTAAACTGCGGGATTGAAAACAGATTCGGATTAAAATAAGTTGTAAAACCATCGAAGGGCGTGGGTGCATCAGCCGCCACGACATTATCCAATGTGAAATCATATCCAGAACCCGTAAAATGAATATCAGAGGTGGGATAATCGGACCGATTATAGCCCCAAAAT
>CALLKB010000073.1 GCA_938008575.1 uncultured Cytophagaceae bacterium
AATCCTCTATTCTAATCGAATGAACAAGTTAATAACAACTTTCAAGCATATTTTCGCAATTGAAGAATTGAGAAGCCGTATTGTCAATACGCTTCTCTTCATTGCTTTCTTCCGTTTGGGATCTTTTATCGTTTTACCAGGTGTAGATGCGACTAAATTATCTCAAGGTGGAGATGGTGGTTTATTCGGCTTGTTGAATATGTTCTCTGGTGGTGCCTTGAGCAACGCCTCTGTTTTTGCTTTAGGTATCATGCCTTACATTTCGGCATCTATCGCAATTCAGTTATTGACTATCGCCCTTCCGTATTTCCAAAAAATGCAGAAAGATGGCGAATCTGGTCGTAAAAAATTGAACCAAATTACCCGTATCCTAACAATCTTTGTTACTGCGGCTCAAGGTTTTACTTATTTACAGGTAACAATTCCTACTGAAGCAATCATGGTTGATCCTTGGTTCTTCCGTCTTTACGGAGTTGCTATCCTAGTTGGTGGTACGATGTTGTGTATGTGGTTGGGTGAGAAAATCACCGACAAAGGTATTGGTAACGGTATTTCGATGTTGATCATGATTGGTATCGTATCACGTTTCCCTTCTTCATTATTGCAAGAAGCTGGTTCTCGTGGTATGTCGGGCGCTTTGTTGTTCATCATTGAGGTTATCGCATTATTCTTCGTAGTAATGGGTGCTGTAATGGTTACACAAGCAGTTCGCCGTATTCCAGTTCAATATGCGAAACAAGTAGTAGGAGCCAAAACATCAGCTGCTGCAGTTGGTGGTGAGCGTCAATACATCCCGATGAAGTTAAATGCATCAGGTGTTATGCCAATCATCTTCGCGCAAGCATTAATGTTTATCCCAGGTTTAGTTGCACAATCGTTTGCTGAGAAATCAGAATTTGCTGCTTCGGTTGCTCAATCGTTTGGTGACTTTACTACATGGCAATACAATGCTTTATTTGCATTCTTGATTATTGTCTTTACATTCTTTTACACAGCTATCTCAATCAACCCAACGCAAATTTCAGACGATATGAAGCGTGGTGGTGGTTTCGTTCCAGGTGTTAAGCCAGGCGAAGAGACTGCTGGTTTTATTGCAAGCATTTTAGATCGTATCACATTGCCAGGTGCAATTATGTTATCGATTATTGCGATTCTTCCTGCGATTGCCAACTTGTTTGGTGTGACACGTGGATTTGCTTCTTTCTTTGGAGGTACTTCTTTGTTGATCTTAGTAGGTGTCGTATTAGATACATTGCAACAAGTTGAAAGTTACTTGTTGATGCGTAAGTATGAAGGTTTAATGCAATCAGGACGTGTGAAAGGACGTTCAGAAGTGATCGGTCGTTAAGGATGATTTACCTGAAGACTCCCGAAGAGATGGCCATCATCCAAGCGAATGGCGAGATTTTAGGGAAATGTCATGCGGAAGTAGCGAAGGCCATTCAGCCGGGTGTTACGACCTTAGCATTAGACAAAATTGCTTATGAGTTTATTAAGGACAATGGAGCACATCCATCCTTCTTAAACTACCAAGTAGGAAATAAGAAGTACGCTTATTCACTATGTATTTCGGTAAACGATGTGGTTGTACACGGTTTGCCAGGTGATTTAGTCTTACAAGAAGGCGATATCATTTCAATAGATGCAGGTGTTTATAAGAATAAGTTTCATGCCGATAGCGCCTATACATACGGAATAGGAAGTGTAGATGCTGAGGTACAGAAATTAATGCAAGTGACGAAAGAGTCCTTGTATTTGGGTTTGAATCAAGCCCAAGCAGGTAAGCGAGTAGGGGATGTGGGTAACGCGGTGCAAGTATATACGGAATCACTGGGTTATGGAGTTGTTCGGGAATTGGTTGGTCATGGTGTAGGTAAAAATCTACATGAAAGTCCAGAAGTTCCTAACTACGGTCGGCGTGGAGATGGAGCTAAATTGAAAGAAGGAATGGTCATTGCGATCGAACCGATGATCAATTTAGGCAAGCGTCAAATTTCAGTTGATAAAGATGGTTGGACTATCCGGACAATTGATCGCAAGGCGAGTGCACATTTTGAGCATACAGTAGGCGTAACAGCAGCGGGTCCAAAAGCATTGACAACTTTTGCTTATATAGAAGAAGTACTAAAAACCTCAACAGTATTGTTGAATATTTAAAAATATTATGGCTAAACAATCTTCGATCGAAGTAGACGGAATTATTTTGGAAGCTCTTTCGAACGCCATGTTTCGAGTAGAATTAGAGAATACACATCAAGTGATTGCTCATATTTCGGGTAAGATGCGTATGAACTACATTAAGATTCTACCAGGTGACAAGGTGAAGTTGGAGATGTCTCCATATGATTTGAGTAAAGCTAGAATTGTTTATCGTTACAAGTAAAAATAGGGTTTGACCCATAAAATTAAATAAAATGAAAGTTAAAGCATCTATTAAAAAGCGTAGTGCGGACTGCAAAGTGATTCGTCGTCACGGTAAGCTTTACGTTATTAACAAGAAGAATCCGAAGTTCAAACAAAGACAAGGATAATTCAAACTAAATTGATTAATCACAACAATTAATTACCTATATGGCTCGTATTGCAGGGGTTGATATTCCCGACAAA
>CALLKB010000074.1 GCA_938008575.1 uncultured Cytophagaceae bacterium
GGTTCATCTCGTTTTGCTGCTGATTATCGTTATGGTGTGTTCCCTGCGTTTTCTTTAGGAGCTCGTTTAACAGAATTAGCATTCATGAAGGATTTAACTTTTGTGAACGAATTGAAAGTTCGTGGTGGTTGGGGTAAAACGGGTAATCAGTTGATTCCAAACGTATATAACGCATATACATTATTTACTCCCGATCCTAACAACAATGCATACGATATTTCAGGTTCAGGTAACTCAATTGCTACCGGTTTTGATATCGCGCAATTTGGAAACACAAACGGCCGTTGGGAGACAAATACATCTACAAACATTGGGGTTGATGCAAGCTTCTGGAATAATAAATTAGACGTAAATTTAGATTGGTACACACGTACAACGTCTGACATGTTAACGCAAGTACCTATTCCAAAAACAGCAGGTTCAGCAACCATTCCATATGTGAATATTGGAGAAGTAAACAACACAGGTATTGACATTAACGTAACTTACCGTGATCAAATTGGAGATTTACGTTACAGTATCTCTGGTCAATTCAGTCAATACAAAAACAAAGTGGTAAAATTGAATGATGACCCGAATGCAACAGTATTTGGATACTCTACGCGTCTTCCAGCTATCTCAGTTACAAAGGCAGGATTACCACTTGCTAGTTTCTATGGCTATATTGTGGATGGTGTAATCAAGGATGATGCAGAAGCAGCAGCAGCTCCTAAGTTTGGAACTTACACGCGTGCAGGTGTTTTCAAATTCCGTGATGTGAATGGCGATGGTGTAATCACAGCTGCAGATAAAACGATTATTGGTAATCCGCATCCAGATTTCACATATGGATTAAACTTAAATCTAGGGTATAAAAACTGGGATTTAACGGTATTTGCTCAAGGTGTTCAAGGAAATGAATTGTTCAACTACTTGAAATATTGGACTGACTTCAACACATTCCAAGGTAACCGTTCAAAAGATATGTTATACAACTCGTGGAAAAAGCAAGGGGATGTAGCACTTCTTCCTCGCTTAAACTCACAAGACGGAACGAGTCAACAAATCTCGACTTATTTTGTAGAGGATGGATCATACATGCGCATCAAGAATATCCAATTAACATATAATGTTCCGAAGGTATTCTTAAGCAAAATCAAATTGAGCTCTTTACAAGTGTATGTTCAAGGTCAAAACTTGTTCACGTTCACGAAATACAAAGGCTTAGATCCAGACATCAACTTGAGAACTTCAGGTAATGACAATCAAGATATTCACATGGGTATTGATGAAGGTGCATTCCCTGTTGCTAAATCATACAATGTTGGTTTAAGAGTAGGATTTTAATTAGATATATCATTTGAAAATAAATCAGATATAAAATGAAAAAGTTAATCATAATCGCTTCATTAGTCGCGACAGTAGGTGTCAACTTTTCTTGTTCAGATAGTTTCTTCGCAATTGAACCACAAGGTGCCGCGTCGTTGACTTCATTGAGTAATAAGAATGGTGTAAACGCCTTATTAATTGGAGCCTACTCCCTTATGGATGGTGTAGGTGCTGGAAATACAGGACGTCAGTCCACAATTTCAAATTACGTTTTTGGCGGTATTACTTCCGGTGATGCTGTAAAAGGAACGGATATTGGTGACCAGCCAGAGCAAGAGTACATCGAGCAATTCAACTGGCTTTCAGATAACACGTATTTCTTAGGAAAATGGCAACATTCATATGATGGTGTTGCTCGTGCAAACGAAGCATTGATGTTGGCCAAAAGTGCTGATGTAAAAGACATGACTGATGCTGAAAAAACACAAGTTGTTGCAGAAGCTCGTTTCTTACGTGGTCACTACCATTTTGAAGCAAAGAAAATGTGGAACATGGTTCCCTACATTGATGAGAATGTATATAAACGCGATGATCCAAACTCAACTAAAATTCCAAATGACAAGGACATTTGGGCGAACATTGAGGCGGACTTCAAATTTGCAGCAGATAACCTTCCAGCTACTCAAGCACAAAAAGGTCGTGCAACAAAGTGGGCAGCTAAGACGTATTTAGCTAAGGCTATGATGTTCCAAGCATCTAAGAATCCTGCAAAATATGCTGAGGCGAAAACATTGTTATTAGATGTCTACAATAATTCTGGTAAAAAATTAATGCCAAATTACCATGACAACTACCGTAACATTACGAACAACAATGCAGAATCTATTTTCGAAGTGGAATTCTCTGTGAATGATGGTTCTACTGGTAATAATGGTAACGCTGGTGATAACTTGAACTGGCCATATTCAGCCAACTCACCAGGTCGTGGATGTTGTGGTTTCTATTTGCCATCACAAAACTTAGTGAATGCATTCAAAACGGATGCAGATGGCTTACCGATGATTGGTTCGAAAGCAGATGGTACAGCTGACAGTTATAATGCTGTTGATTTACCTAACGATCAAGGCTTGAAATCAAACCAAGCTTTCGATTTGAAGAAAGATGTACCGGTAGATCCTCGCTTGGATTGGACAGTAGGTCGTCGTGGTGTAAACTTCCTAGACTGGGGTAAAATGCCAGGCTATGATTGGATCCGTAACCAAAACTATTCAGGTCCTTACATCGGTAAAAAATGGATGTATTATTTAGCAGACGAAGGAAGCTCTACTCACTCAACAAGTAGACGTGCGGTTAACAACAATTACCGCTTGTTGAAAATGTCATCCGTTATTCTTTGGTTAGCGGAATGTGAAGTTGAATTGGGTAATTTAGGTGAAGCTGAAAAATATGTCAACTTGATTCGTAACCGTGCAAAAACGGGATCTGTTCAAGATGCAAGTGTGAATTATGTAGTGAACCCTTATCCTACAGGTACATTCGCTTCAAAAGGCAAAGAGTATGCACAAAATGCCGTTCGCATGGAGAGCCGTTTAGAGTTTGCTATGGAAGGTCACCGCTTCTTCGACTTAGTTCGTTGGGGTATCGCTCAGCCATATCTTCAAAAATACATCGAAGAAGAGTCTAAAAATGGCACGGACTTAACAGGTAGAACCTATAACAAAAGAGGTTATTTAGCAGGTAAAAAAGATAACTTCAAAGTAGGAAGAAATGAATATTTCCCATTGCCAAACGATGAGATTCTAAATTCACAAAAAGCAGGTGCTGCTACCTTGAAGCAAAATCCTGGATATTAAT
>CALLKB010000075.1 GCA_938008575.1 uncultured Cytophagaceae bacterium
ATCAAAGACAAGAAGAAATTGATCGTTTGTGAGCATTGCGGACGTATTTTGGCAGGTGTCGAGGATCCAATCCCAGCGCCAGAAAAAGAGAAAAAACCACGTGGAAAAGCAGCAACTGCTGCAGCGGCGGCAGCAACGCCAGCAGCAGAATAAGCTTCCTCCCGTAACATAAAAAAAAGCCTGAATAATCTTCAGGCTTTTTTTATGCCCATACAGCAGGCATAAAAAAAGCTCAGCCTTCCGACTGAGCTTTTCATACAATTAAGAAATTCTTATTTCTTCAGCATTCCTAACAATGCGCTTAATTTATCCTTCATATCCTTGCGATCAACGATGAAATCCAAGAAGCCATGATCCAAAACGAAATCAGCGCTTTGGAAACCTTTTGGCAAATCTTTACCAATCGTTTCTTTGATGACACGTGGACCAGCAAAACCAATTAAAGCACCTGGTTCCGCGATGTTAAAATCGCCCAACATCGCGAATGATGCAGTCACACCACCGGTTGTGGGATCTGTCAACAAGGAGATATATGGAATTTTCGCTTCTGCTAATAGGGCTAAACGTGCTGAAGTTTTCGCCATTTGCATTAAGGAGAAACCCGCCTCCATCATACGCGCACCACCTGAACGAGAAATCATTAAAAATGGTGTTCCTGTTTTCAAGGAATGATCGATGGCACGAGAAATCTTCTCTCCTACTACGGAACCCATCGAACCTCCAATGAAACTAAAATCCATGGCAGCAATCGTAATAGGCATTCCGTTCATGTCACCATAAGCTGCACGGACAGCATCTTTCAATCCTGTTTTGTGCTCCGTTGCTTTTACTCGGTCAGTGTATTTTTTTGTATCTGTAAAGTTCAATGGATCACCTGAACTCAACATTGGATCTAATTCTGTGTAACGCGATTGATCAAAAAGCAATTCGAAATATTCCTGAGAACCAATTTTTTCGTGGTAATTACAGCTTGAGCAGGTAAATGCGAACAAGCGGTGTTCCCGCGTGTGTAACGCTTTTTTGCAAGACGGGCATTGATACCAAAGTCCATCGGGTGCTTCACGTTTAAATTCGGTGGGAGTCTGAATCCCTTTATCTTTTCTTGTAAACCAAGACATAATGCTAAATTAAATGTTTGCAAAGATAATTAAAAAGGCATTAGCTTCTCTATTTGACCAAGACAAATCGTTTCAAAACCACTTGATTTTGCACCTGCAATTGCAAGGCGTATGTCCCAGAACCCAAATACGACAAGTCAACTTGTTGGTCAAAGCGATTACCCTGCGTAGCATAATTTTGATTAAATACAGGTCTTCCCTGCAAATCTATCACGCGTAAAGCAATTCCATTCAAATCACTCGCCTGCTCATACACCACCTGCAAAAGACCGGAACTTGGATTAGGGGAAACTTGAAGGCCCTTTGCGATAGATGAAGGTTCAATCGCTAAAATAGGATCCACTTTAGGGGCTTGAATCTTCAAATTATCCAAAGCCCAACCCCAGCCATGCGCACCCACATCTGCATGCAAGCGGAAGCGAATGACCACTTGGTCATTCACGCTGAATTTTCCGGAGGCCAACATATCAATTTCGTGGCTTTTTACCAAGGTGCTTGTTGCAATGGCAGTTGAATTTCCATCCGTATCGCTCGCACTATTCCATTTAGATAACCAAGTAGAATAGAGGTTCGAATCCCAACCATTGGCAAAGTTATACCAGGTCTTGCCTTGATCATTCGAGCCTTGTACAATCACATAATCAAAGAAACTACGATTCACTGTACCATCCGCATTTAAGAAAGATTCTCCCGCTTCACCCGGTTCCACCAACACAATTTCATCGAAGGTAATTTTCGGGTTATCGGCAGCAATTTTAATGGGCTTCAACAAAATCGCATCCGAATTCGTGAATTTATCTGTACCGCCAACTCCATCATACGACTCCTCATTTCCATCCGCATAAGGGTGAACGGAATGCAAGGCCCCACTTGAAAAGCCTGCTGCTTGTGTTAGATTAAACCCTTTCAAGAAGAAATCTGCCGACGGCGTTGTATCAAAGTTCTGTACATAGGATGCCACGGGATCGGCTAAAGCCAAAACTTTAAAGTCGTAATATCCCGATGCAGGGCTATAAACGATGTTGGAAATCTTCGCCGCATCAGAAACCACCACCCGGTAACGAATGACATCCCCAGCCTTCAACTGTCCAGAAGTAAAATTAAAACTGTTGCTATACTTAAACGTTTCACCAGCGATTTTGGTAAAATCTTTCCGAACGAATGCCGCACCATTGATTGAATATTCCATGTAAACCGCGGATATGCCTATATTGTCCGAGGTCAGCAACGTTGGCAAGGTAACAGTCGTCTGCGAATTAAAGATATACTTCAATGGGTTGGCATAAATAACCACCGGCTTCACGGTATCCGCACCCACGGTAAAATCAAAATAACTCCCAAAGTTCGTTCCCGCAATCACCGGCGCCTCCGCAGGTGTTGTAAATTTCTTCCCCCCAGCATCATTTGCCGTCCAATAATAATTAATCTTGCGCGTCGTGGAAGATTTTGGCAGGGTGTATGTGTAGGTATTTCCCGACTTGACCAAAGGCATGGAAGTCGCAGACAAAATACTTTTATCAATCGCCATCATTAATTTAACAGACGATTCATTGATCAAGGTATCCGAATAGACTTTGGCGGTAAAGAGAATGTCTTTCGAAACATCCTCGGTATCATTGTAATTATCAGCGATGATATTGGAAGAAGACCAACCAAAATCACTGAAAGCTCCTAACACAATCGGGCCAATATCGCGAGTTACCTCACCGCGTGCAATTTGTGGTGTCATGAGGGCATTCGGGTCGCCAACTTTATATTTCGCTTGGTCGACGTGGTAAATGCTTGAGCCATCCGAAAAACTCGTAGGCGCATACAATTTCCCTTTCTCACCATTCAATCGAACGATATTGGGAGAACTAATAAAAAGGCTATTCGAAGACACTTGCGTTTTCAAAGCAGCGGAAGGATTCACATATTTGGTTGTATCCATTAAGGCCGCACCGGCACTATTCAACATAAACTGATCAAAAATACCCGGATATCCGTAAGTCGCTTGCGTTTTATCAGTCGTCAAGCCTACCTGACCGATAAAGCCTAGGCCATGCCCAAATTCATGCAAAACCACGGAATAAAGATCGATTTGATTCAATTTAGGCACGCCGTCTGTTCCAGTGTACCAATCTGTAAAGTCGGAATTAAAGGTTGCCACGATATCCGGATTCGTGCCATTCAAATTCTTATGCGCCATTTTCTCGGCTAAGGCAACAGGATACCAGGTATTCAGGCGATTGGAGCCCACAAAATTCCGAACATTGGTCGATGCCCCCGCGCTTCCCAAAACCCCTGTCGCCAAGGATTTCCATTGCACATAAATATTGATGGTAACGTCTGAATTTAGGGATGTAGCCCAAAGGTTCGCAGCGCGTTCAAAAATCGTCTTGATATCAGCAGGCGGAACGGTTTCATAGGTAACGACAACCTGCGTTCCCGCTTTCACACTTTGTTGCGCTTGCGAGGCGCGCGCATTTCGATTTTGGATTTCCTCCAACATGCGTTGGGAATACCCTTCTGGTAATTCCCGGTGAATACCTGATTTTTCTGGTGTATATTCCTCGACGATTAAGCCCGGCTTGAACTCCATTTTAATTTTTTGCGCCAAGAGATTACTCGTGCTTCCAACTAAAACCAACAACAAATAGCAGTAAAACTTCTTCATAGCACGAATTTAAATGGATTAGGAATTCAATTGTTGTAGCTTTTCAAACAAATCGACGAAATCAGCTGCGACCCATTGTGTATGTGCTAATTCAGTCGCCGTATGTGAAGTCGTAATTCCCACAACCTGCATCCCAGCGTTCAAGCCCGCCGAAATGCCTTGTAGTGAATCTTCAATCACCCAACAATCAGCAGGTGCTACCCCCACCATTTCAGCAGCTTTCAAATATATTTCTGGATCCGGTTTTCCTTTGCGCACCTCTGCCCCACCGATAATCGCATCAAACTGATCCCGAATACCTAAACCATCCACAATAAAATCAATATTGCCAGGACCGGCTGATGTAGCCAATGCCGTCTTTATTCCATGTGCACGTAAAGTCTTTAAAAACACCAACAATCCAGGAGCTGGCTTCATGTGCGCTTGGTAAAATCCGCGATATAAAATCTCTTTTTCTTCTTCGAGTACTTCGACTTCCGCGCGGGTCATCTCCATTTTATAAAACCATTCAAAGGTATCTTTGGAATTCATGCCATTTAATTCCTTGTAAAACACCTCACGCGTTAATGGAATATTATGTCGTTCACAAAACAATAGCCAGGCGTCTACGTGATAAGGTAAATTATCAACGACCACACCATCCATATCAAAAAGTACAGCTTTCATGATTAAATACTTAGGCTTAGGCCATCATAGGCCAAAAA
>CALLKB010000076.1 GCA_938008575.1 uncultured Cytophagaceae bacterium
TCGTGTCCATCGGAAAATCTCCCTTCATCATCCAGTCATAGTAGGAAGGGTCAGATTTTAGTACCTCTAAAATTGGCCGACCGATATGCTTTCCAAAGTTAAACACCGCAACTTGATCTTTGTTATAAACCATGCGATTTGCAAAATCAATCGAGTTCGATGCGCTTAGTTCATGTAATTTGTTGACGTCATTCTGGATTGGGAAATATTCTTTGCCTTCTGCATCCTTCATCGCCGTTGCTGCATAGCGTTTAACTTGTGCATTCAGCACTTCAAGCGTTGCTAAAACGTCAGCTTCAGCACCATGCGCTCCCACTAATTCTTTGTCACAGTAAAAACGATAGGCTGCCGTTAAATTACGCGGCTCCATCATGTGGAAAATACGTTGGGCATCCACCAATTTTCTATTTTTCATGTCAAAATCAACTTCTGCACGCAAAAACTCTTCCACGAGCATCGGGACATCAAACCGATTTGAATTAAATCCTGCAAGATCACAACCATCTAAAAAGCCTGCAAGCGACTTGGCTACTTGTTTGAAATTGGGCTCCTCTGCCACATCTGCATCATATATTCCGTGCACCAAAGAGGCCTCTAATGGAATTGGAATGCCTGGATTTACTCGACGCGTCTTGATTTCTACTGAGCCATCAATGTTGGCTTTCGCAATCGATATTTCAACAATGCGATCCTTGTTGACTTGTATGCCTGTCGTTTCTAAATCGAAAAACGCTAACGGTTTTTTTAATTGTAATTGATGCTCCATAGCTTATCAGAAATTAATAGCGACAAAGGTAGCTTATTATTACCTTTGTTCGATGAAATTTAGTCCAAAAGCGATTTTTTTTGATTGGGATCATACCCTTTGGGACCATGACCGAAATGCCTCAGAAGTTATCCAGGAATTATTAGCCGAATTAGCGCTTTTGGAATCCATCCCACATAGTCCAAAGGTAGTTTGGCAGGAATTCACCCGAATAAATGATGCTTTGTGGGATGACTACCAGCATGGACGTATCGATCAAAAAACCTTGCGTGAAACTCGATTCGAGCTTTTTTTTGAGGCTTTAGGCATTCGAGGAGACGCCAATTTATTTTCAAATATTTACCTCGAACGAACTCCTCGGAAAAAGCATCTGATTCCAGATGCCTACCAAGTCATAGAAAAACTGGCCGCAAAATACCCGCTTTACGTCTTAACGAATGGCTTTGATGATATCCAACATGTGAAAATTGCTGGAGTAGGAATGTCGCATTTTTTTGAGCGAGTCATCACGTCAGAGCTAGCTGGTTGTAAAAAACCGGCTGCGGAATTTTTTGAATTTGCTCTGAAGGAGGCGAATTGCTTGCCTGCTGAAGTTGTGATGGTCGGAGATCATCCCATCATCGACATACAGGCTGCTGAAGCATTAGGGATATCAGCCATTCATTTAAATTTTCGCGCGGAAGATGTTCGAACAAAAAATCAAATCAGCCAATTGGCAGAATTACTCCCTTTATTCGAATAAGGATAATTGGTTGTCATTCGATTTGCGATCAAAAATCTTTTTGTCACGAATGAATTTCTTATTTTCCTCCAAGAATGCTTGAAATTGTTCGATTTGGGTATATAATGGACTGAAGTCGTATTGATTTAAATAATACGTTTCCTTGTAAACCGCTTTGAAATCGGTAATCACATAGTCTAATTGCTCAATACCCAGTTTTTGTAAACCCAATAAGTATAGGTTCTGGTGATTTTTAGCGAATCGACCTGGCTCATAAAACGAAGTACTCTTTAAATCAAAGGCTACATGTTCACCCACGCCATCTACATAGCCATAAATCAACGCATTTTTGTAGCGTGATTCTACATAGTATTGCGTCTTATATTTTTCCGGAATCAATTGACGAGCTTGGTCAATGATGCCTTCCGCAAACAATTCTTCATCTTCTCCCAAAATTACCGCACGCTCAAAATCCATCCCTTTTTGTTGGGCAGTGGTCGTCGGCTTTTTAACCCGATTAATCCGTTCGATCATCTCAATTTCATCCACAATAATTTTGCCTGCTGAATCGCGTGATTGATGCAGGAATAAGGAAAATGAATTAAGCAGGGTAGGGTATAAACGGTATTGCATGCGTTTGGAATTATCCGATTTGTAGTCGGCTTACAACTTCGCCTTCGATTAAATGTTTTTGAGTTATTTCTTTGACATCATCCAGTTGGACATTACCATAAAAGACCCCTTCTGGGTAAACGACCATGGCTGGCCCTTTGCCGCAAAAATCCAAACAACCCGCACGTTGGATACGAATTTTTTCAGGGCTTCCTGCTTCTGCGTAGGCTGCTTTAAAGGCCTCGACTAATTCCATGCCATGGCCTGAACCGCAACATTTTTTAGGAGCATCTTTGTCGTTTGTACAAATGAATACGTGTTTTTCGAAATGCATATTAAGCAGGATTTAGTTCAAGAACGATAGGGCAATGGTCTGAATGCATCGCATCAGGTAAAATATAAGCATTTGCAACGCGAGGTTTTAACGCTTCGCTCGCCATGTGGTAATCGATACGCCAACCGAGGTTTTTCCCACGAGCTCCGGCACGATAACTCCACCAAGAATAGGCATGCGCTTGATCGGGATTAATATGTCGGAACGTATCAACGAACCCACTTTGTACAAAAGACTCCATCCATTCGCGCTCCTCTGGCAAGAAACCCGAGCTGTTCGCATTGCCTTTTGGATTATGAATATCGATTGCTCGATGGCAAATGTTGTAATCACCGGAAATAATTAAATGGGGTATTTCTTGACGCAATGCCTGAATATACGCATGGAAATCACTTAACCACTCCATTTTGAATGCTTGTCGTTCATCGCCACTCGACCCCGAGGGCATGTACACACTCATGACCGAGAAGTTATCAAAATCCAAACGAATCACACGCCCTTCAAAGTCATATTTTTCGATGCCACAGCCGATTTCAATATGCTCAGGTTTTAATTTGCTGAAAATGGCAACGCCAGAATAGCCTTTTTTCTGTGCGGAGTGCCAGTGGACCGTATACCCCAATTGCTCGATTTCATTCGTATCCACTTGTTCGAAATCCGCTTTTAATTCTTGAATGCAAATAATATCAGCTTGCTGTTCGGCAAGCCACTGTGTAAAACCTTTTTGAATAGCAGCGCGAATTCCGTTGACATTATAACTGATGATTTTGATCATGGCTTAAAATACTTCTGTTTCGAAATAATGGATGATATGTGCTTTTAAGAGAATGTCTTGTTCTTTCAAGTTAAGCGAAGGAACGGGCGTTACTAAATTCCAATGTGGCCATCCCGCCTCATCGAGTCCTTCCAGTTCATAAAAGCCACTAAAGCTTAACACTTTACACGTGGCAATGTGCATCAAGTCTTGTTTTTCTTCTTTGGTAAAAACGCGATGACCAATCCCCAATTCTTGAACACCTATTAAGAAGAGTATCGACTCTAAATCACTCGGGCGTTTGTTGAATTGTTTTTCGAAAAAATCTAGAACATTTTCCCAGGCGGCTTGAACCAAGCCCGGTTCGAATTCGATCATATCCATTAAGGATGTAGGTTTACTTTGAATTTTGCCGCACCCAATATGGCCTGCTGACCTGCTGGATTATTGCCGATAATTACTAAATCCCCCATAATCACATCCGATGTATATGAGGTTATATTTACTCGGCCAACACCATTAGAAATGCCATTTGCATTGGGTTGCGTGGCCTCATAAAAGTTATTCTTATTTTGAAAATCCCGTAGATTTTTAATTAAATTTCCGATGTTCGTTGATTCTTGATCACCTGGAATAAAATAGGTGCCTACCCCTTTGAAATTCGTAATCTTCGTGTAAACAGTCGCCGAGTCATTTGTACTCGTTGCTGTAATTTCCAGCGTAGCTAATTCATTTTCTTTGGTAATATTGGCCGTTATTTTTTGTGTATTGATTTGAAATGCGGGTTGCTTGTCAAACTCGATAGAACCGGAGAAATAGCCAGATTGCTGAATAGATTCGCTAAATGAGTGCTCTACATTTATTAAAACGACAAAAACAAAGAGTCCTATGTACAATATGCTGATAGGATTACGGAACAACGAAATCATTCCTCTGCTGAGAGGATTTGATAAAACATAGCGCCAAAACCGAAACCTGTCAGTTGTAGACTTGTTCATTTTTTTCGTATTGGGTTGTTGATTTCGTTGAAAATTCAAATGTAAAATTAACACAAACAATCCATTCCTACACAACTTCTAGTCAAATCAATTATTTAAAGGTAAATATATGGGACATGCATTTTTCCAAACGGAGTTTTGTAAATTTGAAAACACTTACGCCTAATCTGGGTTAAGTGTTCGATTTTTATTGTTTTAAATCACAAGATGAAGTCTTTCTCTATTCCAAGTTTATTTAGTAGTTCTTTGATTGGATCCATCAAAGAAAAAAGACGCGTAAACGATAAATTAAAGAAGGATTATCGTCCATCGCATTTCAACTTTGGACCCGTTGAAATCTATTTGTCTAGGCATTTTGGCTTTTGCTATGGAGTAGAGAACGCAGTGGAAACAGCCTATAAAATTATTGATGAGAATCCTGGGAAGAAAATCTATCTGCTTTCTGAAATGATCCATAATCCAGCAGTTAATGCTGATTTATTGGACCGTGGCGTTTCGTTTATTCAAGATACGAAAGGGAACCAAATTATTCCTTGGGATGCGCTGAAAGCCAACGACATCGTTATTGTTCCAGCATTTGGAACCACCTTAGAAATTCAAGCCAAATTAGCTTCGATTGGAATAGATACCTATGCCTATGACACCACCTGCCCTTTTGTGGAGAAGGTTTGGAATCGCGCCAGCGCCATAGGTCAAAAATCTTATTCCGTCATTGTTCATGGTAAACCAAGTCACGAGGAGACAAAGGCAACTTTTTCGCATTCTCAGTCGGTTACGCCTACTTTGGTCATTAAAGATCTCCAACAAGCGCAACAGTTGGCACATTACATTCGCAAAGAAAAATCTGCGGAGGATTTTTTCGATGAATTTGAAGGACAATTTTCTAAAGGATTTAATCCGGAAACGGATTTGGAGCGAATCGGCGTTGTGAATCAAACGACAATGTTAGCGACGGATACACAAGAAATTACGGATTACCTACGGGAGGAAATTGTCGCTTTTTATCAGTTAAGTCCCGATCAAGTAACAGAACATTTCGCAGATACGCGTGATACGCTGTGTTATGCAACGAATGATAATCAAAGCGCCACTTATGGATTATTGAAGGCGGACGCTGATTTTGCCATCGTGGCAGGAGGGTATAATTCATCTAACACGGCCCATTTAGTGGATCTTTGTGCTGAGAAATTGCCAACCTATTTTATTAAATCTGCGGACAAATTAATTGGCCCAACGGAGATTTGGCACTATAATAATCGTCGAAAAGAAGAAATTCAAAGCCTTGACTTCATTCCTGCTCAAAGACCTGTTAAAATTCTTTTGACTTGTGGAGCCTCTTGTCCTGATGCGGTGATGGAAGAAATTTTACGCAAACTGGTTTCTTTTTTCCCAGGTGCATCAGATACCGATGAGGTAATTCAAGCTTGGTTAGCTGAAACAGTTTAGTAACTAGTTAAGATTTTGCTAACAGCAGGTAAATAACCTTCGCCAAACAAATTCACGTGCACCATCAAGGGGTACAGATTGTATAGCGGTATACGCTGGTGAAAATCTTTTTCAATCGGGAAAGTGCGATGATAAGCTTCGTAAAACTCCTTTGGAAATCCACCAAACATCGTTGTGAAAGCCAATTCAGCCTCCCGAAGTCCATAATAACAACAAGGGTCTACCAACGTTATTTCTCCTTGCGCATTTACCATTGCGTTTCCCGACCATAAATCACCGTGCAATAATGCGGATGATTCATTTGGAATCAATTGAGGTAATTTCTCGTACAACGCATTGAATTTTTCTTCCATTTCAGCCGAAATTTTTCGGTGATAAATGGCCGTGTCCACTTGTTTTTTCAAGCGATTTTGAATGAAAAATTGCACACCATCGGCTTGCCAGGCGTTCTCTTGTTTCGCTGCACCTAAAAAATTGTCATAATCAAGTCCATGACCTTTGCTGGCCTGTTGTTGATGTAAATGGGCTAGTTTGCCACCGAAATCCGACCAGTAATCAGCCGATTTTTCAGCGGATTGAATGCAGTCCATCATCAAATATTCCTTCTCGTCTAAGGTTCCCACACCGAGTACGCTAGGCACGTCGATCGCACCTGTTTTTTGAATCAGTTGAAGATTTTTGGCTTCTGCCTCAAAGAGGCCTTTGTGTTCACCTTGCGTCCACTTGATGAAATATTCAGCTGATCCTGTTTTTACGCGGACCGCAAGATTGAAGTTTCCTCCATAAAAAAACTGAAGGTCATCTATGTTTGTTCCGGCACCAATATGCTGCGTTAATATCGCAGAAATGAATTGATACTGTTCTTGAGATTGTTGGGACATACGGTTCGGGGAAAGCGCAAATTTACGAAATGCGAAGGACTATTTTGCTTTTTTATAAATGGGTACCGTGCTGCAAGGTTCCCCAAAAAAGAGGCTTCTTGCCAGTGGACGCAAGCGATTTGTTAGGCTAACATAAGCATCCAAAGGAACAGACTCTTTGGAGCAACCTTTGATAACAATCTTCGCATCGTCATAAGGAACTAAATCCATATCTTGAATCACTTGTTCGAATAAATGTTTTTCTAAATCTGCTAAACTTCCATAAACAATGGTCGAAGCCTTCCCACTTAATTGCGAGCTAATGAGCATGTAGGCCCAAGTGGGAATGATCGCATCTGCCGTACAGGCAATTGCCACATGTTTACCTTGATATTGTGACCAATCATGTGTTTGAATAAACGTGCGAAAATCTTTTTCACGAAGCGCTAAACCCATAAACAGCTGCGGTGCAATGTCAATAAATACGCGTTCACCTTTCGGACGTAAATCTTCCAAGTCAATTTGGATGAGTCCACTTTGCTTGACTTTGTTAATGATCTCTTCCATGTTTACAATGCTTTGATTTTGGGTTTTGTACCCATGAATTCTTTTAAATAGGCGGGCTCAGTTAACACGAGCGATGCAAATTTCTGGTTTGCAAAATCACTCGCAGCATCTGCTCCCATAAATTCGGCATGTGGATAGGGGTGGTCTTCTGAAAAGGAAATTTGCGAATTTTCGCAAGCTTCTTTCCATTTTAATGCACCATTTCCAAATGCAATCGTGGGTTTACTCAGCGATTCAAACGAGTTCGATTCTAAAATAATAGGACACGTTTCTGTCATAGGCTCTTTGCTCTGGCCATCAAAAACGGCTGCATAAACTTCCATGCGGCGGGCGTCCAACATAGGTAATAACAAGGTATTTTCAGGCAATCCTGTCCATGCATTCGCCATAACCTGCAAGGTGTTCATCGTAATTAAGGGAATATCTAATCCAAAGCATAGCCCTTTTGCTGTTGCTAAACCTATCCGTAGTCCTGTGTAAGATCCTGGGCCATTGGATACCGCAATGGCATCTAGTTGGTTCATCGAAATTCCAGCATCAGCACAAACCGATTCAATCAAACGAGTTAGTTTTTTCCCATGCCCACCTTCTTCTTGTGTTTCCCGCGTGGCAATTAATTCCCCTACCCGATGAAGAGCAACGGAACACAAAGGTGTGGAGGTTTCTATGCTTAAAATCAAACTCATGGTTTCTCTTTACGACTTAATATACTTGCAAATTTAGCCGGTTTGCCTAACAAATCTACGGCTGCCAAAATGCTCGGATCTTTTCGTGTTGACCAAGTATTTAATCCTTTTTGCAAGTAATAATGCATGATCATTTCCTGTTCAAGCAAGGGTGTGATTTCCTGGGCATGAAGCTTTAGTTCACGTTCCAAATTTGTTTTCCATTGTGCCGCTTGTTTTTGAAGTAGCTCACTAAGTTCAGCGTATTCTGCTTGTTCGCGTGTTGATTCCAATATTTTTTTTACTTGGGTTTCCACAGGTGCCTCGTAATTAAAATTCGATTTGCCTAACCAAGTAGTAAATTTTGCCATAATATCTGCATCCACCGCAAAGTTTTCCGCCGGAGCAATATTGATTCGCGATCCACGATAATCGCTGGCAAACAAAAAGAGCATATCTTTCGTTAATAAGGCCTGAGAAAAGCCAGATAAGGGTTTTTTGTCGGTCAATTGGTCAGGGACAATTCCGCCACCATCGACCACCTTACGGCCATTTTGTGTGTAGAAAATTTTAGCACTAGAATCTTGAAAAGCCTTAGCAGATCCGTCCGCATTTTTATGTTTGTAGTCTAAGGCTTGAATACATCGGCCACTTGGGATATAATATTTGGCTGTGGTAATTTTCATTTTGGTTCGATACGGTAAGTCGCGCGTTACTTGTACGAGACCTTTCCCAAAACTCTTTTGTCCCATAATCACTGCCCGATCATAGTCCTGCAAAACGCCTGCTACAATTTCCGCCGCTGAGGCACTTCGGTTATTGATCAAAACAATTGTGGGTGTTTCCGTGTCCACAGCTTGATTGAGCGCCTGGTAACTTTTGTTCCATTCTTCGACTTTTCCACGTGTTTCTACGATTTTTGCTCCTTTGGGAATGAACAAATTGCAAATATCAATGGCTTGTGTTAGCAGACCGCCGGGATTGTTTCGTAAGTCCAAAATCAATTTTTGCATGCCTTGTTTCTTTAACTCAAGCAAGGCTGTTTTGACTTCCTTCGCCGCGGAGGCATTGAAATCTTCAAGTAATATATAACCCACGCCTGGCCGAATGATGGATGCGTTAACCACGTTTTTAATCTGAACTGTTTCGCGTTTAATCGAGAAGGTTTGTGGGGCTGTTTTCCCAACTTGCATGACAT
>CALLKB010000077.1 GCA_938008575.1 uncultured Cytophagaceae bacterium
CTGGAAAAGGAGATTCAAGTATTGATTGAGAAGAATGTTGGTGAATTATTCGATTTAGAATTTGTTAAATCTGAATTAAAGGTTCAGAATTTCAGATTTGATACACTTTGTTTTGACAAGAGTAGTAATTCATTTGTAATCATTGAATACAAGAGAGGTACTAACTATTCTGTAATCGACCAGGGTTATACCTACCTTTCATTACTTCTGAATAATAAATCTGATTTCATTTTAGAGTATAATGAAACGACTGGTTCAACAATAAAAAGGGATGAGGTTGATTGGAGTCAATCACGTATCATCTTCATTTCTCCCAAATTCTCTGATTATCAAAAAACATCCATAAACTTCAAGAATGTGCCTTTTGAATTATGGGAAATTACTAGGTTTAAAAATGAATTGATTGGCTTGAATCAGATAGTTACCGAGTCTGATGTAGATATCAATTCAACTGTCAATTCTGATACAAATAAGAGTGTTTTAAATCAGGTTTCTAGCGAGATAATTAAACTTGATGAGAATTATCATCTAAACAAAAGTAAGAATCGCCCAGAGGTGATCCATGAGATGTACAGAGATTTGAAGGAAAAGATTTTGAGTTTAGGGGAAAACATTGAAATTAAAATTGGGAAGCAAACCATTGGATTCAAACAAAATAAAGTTTTCACTGACTTAATCATATATAACAAAGGGATTGGGATTGTTTTAAATCTTAAAAGAGGTGAGTTGAATGACTTTGAGAATCGAACAGAGGATATAAGCGAAAAAGGTCACTGGGGAAACGGAGAATATAGGATTTGGATAAATACTATTGAGGAGATTGATTATGGATTCAGTTTAATTAAGCAATCCTTTAAGAAGCAAAGAAATCAATAGTTTCTGGAACTAAGCTTATAAAACCTTTAAAATAAAAAAAACCACCTCGTTTGAGGTGGTTTCTGTGGTCCCACTAGGATTCGAACCTAGGACCCCCTGCTTGTAAGGCAGGTGCTCTGAACCAGCTGAGCTATAGGACCATTCCGTGTGAATCGGTTTGCAAATATCTGCTTTTTATTTTTTTTATGCAAACGGGCGTCTGAAAAAAAATGATAATTTTTCGCTTAAAAGCAATTTGAATTGATTATCTGCCTGAAACACACCATCTTTACGCCTCAATATTTTTTTTGCATGGAATCACTTTTTAGCCTCGATAATCTGATCAGTTTACTGACTTTGACATTTTTGGAGATCGTTTTGGGAATCGACAACATCATCTTCATCTCCATTACCGCTTCTCGCTTGCCCCAAAAGGATCAAGCCAAAGCCCGCAACATCGGTCTTTTGTTGGCCATGGTCTTTCGTGTCATCTTATTGTTTGGGATATCCGTGCTGATCTCCTTGCAAAAACCTTTTATGCATATCGATTGGGGCTTTGTCAAATTAGCACCTAGCGGCCAAGCGATCATCCTATTCGTAGGGGGCTTGTTCCTCCTTTATAAAGCCACCAATGAAATCTTCATGAAACTGGAAGGTGAGGAGGAGCATATCGCGCATTCAGGAAAGACGGTTAATAGCATTGCTAAGATTGTAACCCAAATCGCACTCATCAACTTGGTCTTCTCGATCGACTCGATTTTGACCGCTATCGGGCTGTCGGATAACATGGGTGTCATGATTATTGCCGTCGTGGCCTCAGCGATCATTATGATGGGCTTCTCAGGGCCGGTTGGGCGCTTTGTCAACAATCACCCTTCCTTACAGGTTTTGGGGCTCTCATTCTTAATTATGATCGGTTTTATGCTTATCGCAGAGGCAAGCCACGATTCGGAATTGAGTATCTTAAACAATAGCATCGGTCAAATCCCGAAAGGTTACTTATACTTCTCCATCGCATTCTCCTTGTTCGTGGAATTCATTAATATTCAAATGCGTAAGCGTTCCAAGAAACCGATAGAAATTCATGATTTAAAGAATCAGGCGGAAGAGGAAGGGATCATTTAGACGTTAGACATTGGTCATTAGTCATTAGACGTTGGTCGCTGGCATGTTTTGTGTTAACGATTCCCATTTCAGTTCTAATTTATTTTTAAATAAAAAAGACGCGATATAAATCGCGTCTCTATAATCTTTAATCCAACGTCTAAAGTCCAACGTCCAACGTCTAATGTCTATTTCACCCCTTTCGCCACCCCTAGCAACTCCTTCGCCCCACCTTGTGGCAATCCTAATACTTTCTTTTTGATCTTGCCTGAAGCGTCTAGAAACAAGATTGTTGGGTAACCTTCAATGGGATACATATTTGCCAAAGCTGGACCTTCACCCGCTTCCATGTCTACTCCGATAGAAACAAAATGCTCATTGATGTATTCGCCTAATTCCTTGTTGGGGAATACCTTGTTTTTCAAAACCTTGCAAGGTCCGCACCAAGACGTGTAAGCGTCCAACATGACCATTTTCTTTTCCTTCTTCGCCTTCGCCAATGCCTGACGGAAGCTACCCTCAAAGAAATTCACGCCATCACCTTCTGCGAAAGCAGGTAGGGATAAGGTTGAAATCAGCAAGAAAATAAATAAGTTTTTCATTTTTACTGCCTTTTAATTGGTTTATACATCTAGCCCCAGACTTTAGTCTGGGGTCTCCTAGGCTAAAGCCTAGGGTTATAAAAATCGTCTAACGTCTAAAGTCCAATGACTAACGTCCAACGTCTATTGTTAAATTCTTATAATTAATTCCGACGGAATTAATTATAAGAATTTAACATCACCGGCATCACCAATAACAAAATATCCTCCGCCTCATCTTGATCCGATGGGATGATTAATCCTGCCTTGTTTGGCTCGCTCAATTTGATGTCCACAAATTTCGACGATAAATTGCTCAATAACTCAGAAATCAATTTCGCATTGAAACCAATCTCCATGTCCTTACCTGCATAATCACATGTCAACGCCTCATTCGCCTCGTTTGAGTAATCTAAATCCTCTGCCGACAAAGTCAATTTATTGGCACTCAATTTCAAACGAATTTGGTGTGTTGTCTTATTCGAATAAATCGAAATACGTTTAACAGAACTCAAGAATTCCAAACGATTAATCGTCAAAATCTCATTGTTTTCCTTCGGAATCGCGTTCTCATATTCTGGGAAACGCTCGTCGATGATCCGACAAATCAACTGGAAGCTTTGGAAGCTAAAGAAGGCATTCGATGAACTGAATTCCACCGTTACAGGTGTTTCATCGGCTGGCAATGTCGACTTCAACAATGACAACGCTTTCTTTGGTAAAATCAATGAACTGCTTCCTTCTGTCTTCAAATCCGTTCTGCGGTAACGTACCAAACGATGTCCATCGGTTGCCACAAAATTCGTGTGATCACCCATCATTTGAATCAATACCCCCGTCATCGCCGGACGCATATCATCGTTAGATACGGCTAATAAAGTATTTGCGATGGCCTCACCTAAGGTTAAAGCCGACAAAGAAATCGATTGATTCTTCGCAACTTCTGGAATGCGTGGGAAGTCGATTGGGTTCTCGCCGCTCAACTTAAAACGTCCGTTTTGTGTCGCAATTTCCGCTCCAAATGTTCCCTGATCCGCGCCGATGGTTACTGGTTGTTCAGGTAAACTACGAAGGGTCTCCAACAATAATCGTGCAGGTAAAGCAATTGAGCCATTTTCAAAGCCCTCAACCTCTAAGGTCGTTGTCATCACCGTTTGCAAATCCGATGCCGTTAACATCAATTTGTTACCCTCCAATTCCACTAAAATGTTTTCCAAAATAGGAATAATCGGATTGCTCGCTACCACACCATTAATGGCAGATAGTTGCTTCAATAAGACATTAGAGGCTACTAAAAATTTCATTGCTTTTAATTATTGATTAATGTTGAATTCAGACCTTGAAGTTAAATCAATTTGACTACAAAGCCAAGTGTTTAAGCTCCGTATTTGCGCTTGCGGTAAAGAATTACCAAAAGACTGATTAGGATTCCAAATGCGACCGGAACCAAGACATTTAAGAATTGGTAATAGCTTCTTCCTTCCTGTATTTTGGCTTTGTCCAAAGGACGTAAGCGGATGTTTTTATTGCGCGCCAACAAGGCTTTTTGGTCATCCAATAAATAATGAAATGCATTCAGCGCAAAATCCCGATTGGCAAATGTGTGCTTCATAAAGGGATCATATCCCAAAGGCGTTGGCCCCTTCGTATTCGGGTCAATTCCATTCAATGCCAAATCTCCATCCCCCACAATAATTAAGCCCCCCAGATTTTCTCCCTGGGCAACAAATCCCTTCGATAAACTGTCTTGTGGCAAAGGCCGATTCGCGAAAATGGACTTGAATTTACCCTCCAATAAATACGAAATGATTTGTCGGCCGGATTTATATTGTGCCGGATTAAAGTCCTTGCCCGATGAAGAAAATGGAAGCATCGCCGGTGCTTTTTGCACTTGGGTGTATGCACTCGTCATCAATAATGGCGTTTTCTTCAAACCACTATTCCCCGAAACCGTATCCATGCTCGATACAAATTTGCCATAAATGGCATCCAAATTTTTCGTAATGACCGAAGCCGGATTCCCTGTCAATAAGGGGAAGGCTGGCCAAGGCATCAATTGTAAATTGGCCTTATTACCAAAGTTGCCTACTTCCAAAGGAATCATACCACTCAATTCCGCATCTTTAACCCAGTTGGCATTCAACCTCAATCCATAACGATATAACATCTCCTCCAATCCCACATCCATCGGCGAACTTACTAATCCCTGTCCTTGGATCGTATCTACGCGAACGCCTTCCAAAAAGAATACGCCCTTTCCTCCTTTGACTAAAAATTGGTCGATTTTAAATTGGTCGCTTGTGCTAAATTTTCGATCTGGTTGAATGACACATATCGCATCCAATCCCTCCAAGGTAGATGAAGCACTCAAATCAACAGGATATAAATCGTAGGATTTACGCAAATTGGCAATCAGTCCTAATTGTTTGATGGCTGGTACCTTACTGTAATCCAACAGGAAGCCAATCTTCTTGCGTTCCGTTTCCATGAGGCTCTGAATGCCTTGCATGATTTCGTATTCGAGGCCTTCCACCGACTGGTTCAAAACCTCTTGCGAAGAGGCTAATTGGTTCCCCTTTAATAACAGAATCCCCGTTTTTTTATCTCCTTTTTCAATGACCAAACCCGGGAATACCATTTGCTGAACCTGCTTCCCACCCACATTATTGACAACGTTCGTCGGGGGTAAGCCTAGCGAATCCAATAAAAATATCTCCTTTTCGCGCGCATCGGAATTCGGGAATTCCGCATAGAGATCGATTGTCTCGATACTAATCGTTTGTGGACTATTTCGCTGCAAGTCTTGCAAGATGGCATAGCTGGCTTTTTGGAGGCGTTTAAAGCCGCCAGGAAGGTCGTTGCCGGCAAGATAGACTTTAATGTGAATCGGTCCATCCAAAGCCTGCAAAGTAGCGAGGGTGGATTCGCTTAAGGTGAACTTCTTTTCTTCGCTTAAATCCCAACGAACTAGGATATACGGACTTGCCAGGAGCAATAATAGCCCTGCAGAAACGAATAAAATCCAAGCACGTAAATTTTTCATGGCATCTAAACAAGAAAAGCATCCCTTACAGAATGCTTTTCTCTTTTTCGGTAAGTACTACTAATAGAACTTGTAACGCTTATCTACAATCTTAGCATTCTCTTTGATTGCCTCGTTGATGTAGAATGAAGAACGTTGAACGCCCATCATTTGAATTTGATTTTTGTATAATGAGTAATCCGCTAAGGCTGGAGCCGCAACACCACCTGTTTTTTCAGCGATGAAAACACCATTGTCTCCTACGAATACCGAACTACGCTTTCCATTTTTCAAACCTGCAATACGTCCTAAAGCGACTGCATCGGGACCTGCTGTATTCAACATTCCGGCTGCCAACGTTTGATCTTGTACCGTTTCTACCAAAGCACCCGCACCGTATTTCTGTGCGATTTGCTCTAATGTACCTTTGATACCTGCTAATTTTTTCGAGATTTGCTCACCTTTGATTTCGTTACGAACCAAAGCCGTCAATTCGATGCGGAAGTCTTCAACTTTCACATTTTCTTTCTCTGTTTTACCCGTTAAGAAAGCAACAATGTATTGGTTGTCTTGCTCAAATACTTTCTTTGAACCATCACCTACCGCAGTGTTGTCATCAAATGCCCAACGAACGATTTCACGTGCATTAGCTAAGTTGTTAACCGCTGAAGAGTTTTCTTGCAAACGATCCGCACGCATCATGATGATTGATTTGTCTTTCTTCAAAGCCGCCTCAAATGCACCTACCGTTCCGTTCGCATTCGCAAATGCATCTGCTTGCGTGAACACTTTGTCTAAGGTCGCTTGAGAAGGAGCGATGGTCTTGTTGATCGCCGCTAATTTATAGCTCGTATTTGTTTTAGCATCCGTCACTTTTACAACGTGATAGCCAAAATCAGTTTCAACAACACCTGGCATCAACCCTGTTCCATTAAAACCAAACAATGCTTTCTCGAATGACTTAACCATTCCGCCATTGTTTTTGAAATAGCCTAAATCACCACCGTTTTGAGCGGTACCATCCATGCCATTCATTTGAGCCAATGTCTCAAAGCTTCCGCCTCCTTTAACTTGCGCTAAAATTGCTTCAGCACGTTGCTTCGCTTGTGCTTTCGCTGAATCCGATTTGTTGGCCGGTGCAATCAAGATATGACTCGCACGCATCGTGAACAATGAATCTTTCTTCACGCCACCGTATTTGTAAATCGAATAAGTTAATCCTTCTTTGAATGGACCATAGATACCACCCACTTGGAAAGTTGGCAACATCGTTTTCACCGCTGCTGGAATTTCTGCGTACGGCAACAAGTATGGCGTGCGCACATCTGAATTCAACATGGCAAAAGCTGAATCGTTTGGTGCAACCGCTAAGTCTTTCGCTAATTTTTTGATTTGCGTATAGAACTCAGCTGTATCTTGTTTTGTAGGAATTACAGGGAAAGTCGCATATTGGATTGAACGTGTGTTCGTTCCTTTGAATTGATCTTTGTGCTTCGCCAAATACTCCTCTAATTGCGCATCCGTTACTTTCACGGTTGTGTCTGCCACAGAGAAGAATGGAACGAATAAGAAACGCGCATTGAACTTTGAATTTTGTGCTTGGTATTCTTTTTGCGCATCTGCTTGTGTTACGTAGTTCGACAAACGCAATAAGTTCTCATATTTCGAACGAATACGATCTTGAGAAATCGACTTCTCAAACGCCGCCCAAGCTTGTTGTTGTTGCGCTGGCATTGTTTTCAAGTTCTTCAAAAATTGGATCACAAACGTTTTGTCAAATTGACCCGTTTGAGGATTTGTGAATTGTTGGCGTACAGATGGGTGGATGTAATTTCCTTGAACCATGTCGATCAACTCCTCTTCAGAAACCTTTAATCCTAGGGCATCGAATTCTTTTTTGTAAGCAATATCCAAAACGAATTGGTTCCAAACTTGCTCACGAATCGAAGCAGCTTCTTGCTCAGATGGACCTTTGCCTGTTTGAGCCGTGTAATTAGCCGTAGCTTCTTCTACTTTCTTTTGGAAGTCTTGAATCATGATGCTTTCGCCCGCGATTTGACCTACTTCTTGAGAACTTGAACCAAATAAGGATGATTTACCTTGGAAAATATCACTTCCCACGAGAAACAACACTAAACTGATCGCGATAGCCGCTGCCGCAATTCCCGATTTCTCTCTAATTTTTGTAATTAATGCCATTGATACTATTATCTAATTGTTTTGTACGCTTTCTTTTCTTTGTATTTCTCGACTTTGTCTTGAACAAAAGAAACGCAAAATAATCACATTTCTAATGAAAAAGCAAGTCATTTCTAAACTAATCTAGCCTTTTAAAACGCTTCGTAAACTTTCAAGGAAACGATCTGCGATGGCTTGGTCAATCGCCAAACTTGGCAATAAACGTAGCGTATGCTTTCCTGCATAGCCCATGAAAATATGGTGCTGGTGCAATAATGCATCCCGAATAGGCCCTACGGCCTCTTCTAGCTCGATTCCGATCATCAATCCACGTCCGCGAACTTCTTTGATACCTTGAATTCCTGCTAATTCTTGCTCAATATAAGCACCTATTTGCGTTGCATTGGCTAGTAAATTTTCTTCTTCAATGATATCCAAAACGACATTAGCTGCCGTGCATGCCAAATGATTTCCGCCAAAAGTCGTACCTAACAAGCCATAGCTCGCCTGGATATGCGGTGCGATTAACACGCCGCCAATCGGGAAACCATTGCCCATGCCTTTCGCCGTGGTCATCATATCGGGATTAATTCCCGCATATTGATGCGAGAAGAATTTCCCCGAACGGCCATAGCCACATTGAACCGAATCCAAGATCAATTGGGCTCCCGTTTCATCGCAACGCTGACGCAATGCTTGTAAAAATGGGGTAGAGGCAACTTGAATCCCACCTACACCTTGAATACCTTCAACAATCACAGCGGCCGTTTCTTCCGTAATGACATCCGATAATCCCTCGATTTGATTGAAGGGATGGAATGTCACATGGGATGTATCATTGATCGGAGCGACTATGCTCGGGTTGTCGGTAACTGCCACCGCACCGGCTGTTCTGCCGTGGAATGCTTTGGTGAATGCAACAACTTTTTTGCGTCCTGTATGAAAAGAAGCCAATTTTAGCGCATTTTCATTCGATTCCGCCCCCGAATTCGTTAAGAATAATTGGTAGCTTGGATATCCCGACACACGTCCTAATTTCTCGGCTAATTCTGCTTGACCACCAATGATGATGGAATTTGAATAAAAACCGATGTTGGACAATTGTTCCGTCATCTTAGCCACATAAGTCGGGTGGGAGTGACCTATCGAGATCACCGCATGTCCGCCATATAAATCTAGATCG
>CALLKB010000078.1 GCA_938008575.1 uncultured Cytophagaceae bacterium
GACGTATCAGGACCTATTGGATTTCCATAGGTCACTCGCGTATAAAAAACAGGCAGACCAAAGGATTCAAAAGCTGTTTGTTTAGCCTCAGCTAAAGTTGCTGGACAACGATTAACGATGATTGCCTGCGCGCGCTGAACGCCCGCAATCGACTCACGCAATCTCCCCAAAGGCATTAATTTATCCGTAAAAAAAGGCTTATCGTAAGTCGTGCACAGTAAATTCACATCCCCTTGAATCGCGCGATGTTGAAAAGCATCATCTAAAAACAAGGTATCTATATCCTGTTGCAATTTTTCTACCCCCACAACTCGTTTTTCACAAACGGCTACGGTGATTTCCGGCATGAGTTGTTTATAAGCCAAAGGTTCATCGCCTACTTCAGATGCTTTGGAGCTAGATTCCACCAAACGAAAGCCTTTGGTTTTACGCCCATAGCCCCGACTTAAGATACCCAAACGTTCCTGAAAAGGCCAATGCTGAACTAAATAAGCCACAAATGGACTCTTTCCTGTGCCCCCAACGGCAAGGTTACCGATAACGAGAGTTTTCGGTTGATCTACATGCTTGCTTTCGAAATACTTGTGATCATACAACCAATTCCGGCAGGAAGTAATCAGGCCATATAACTCCGATAATAAATAAAAAAGCAAGCGTTTAATCATTCCTTAAAACTACTAAATAAACAAATCAATAGAAAATAATAACTTGCGGGCATGATTCAATTGAAATCCCATACACTCAATTTCCATTTCGAAGCAGGAACATCACGAGGTGTTCTAACACAGAAGACGAGTTACTTTATTCGCATCGAACAAGATGGACGTACGGGTATCGGAGAAGCAGGTCCACTGCGCGGCTTAAGTCCGGAATTTGAAGAAGATTGCTCGGCTTCATTTCAAAAGATTATTAATCAATTACCTGAATTACCCCGAACCATCGCGGAAATTCCAGCGTATCTGGAAAACATCCCCTTCTCATTCCCCTCCTTGCGGATGGCTATAGAAATGGCCATTTTGGATTGGATGCAAGGTGGACTTGGGCAATATTTCAACAATTTCTTTTCTACTCAGGAAGCACCTATTCCAATCAATGGATTGATCTGGATGGGAAATCCTTCGTTCATGCGCGAGCAAATTGATGCCAAATTAGCAGCAGGCTATAATTGCCTCAAACTGAAAATTGGCGCCATCGATTTTGACCAAGAAATCGAGATACTTCGAGAAATACGTGCTCGCTACAACTCAACTGATTTAAGCATTCGTGTAGATGCCAATGGCGCCTTTTCCGTTCCAGAAGCTACTGAAAAATTGGAACGTCTAGCTCAATTTGACTTACATTCGATCGAACAACCAATTCGCGCTGGCCAATGGGAAGCGATGCATGATTTATGTGCCCAAAACATCTTGCCCATTGCTTTGGATGAGGAGTTGATCGGTGTGGAAAATCGGGAAGAATTACTCAACGCAATAAAACCACCTTACATCATTCTAAAACCTAGTTTATTGGGCGGTTTCCACGCAACAAGGCTTTGGATCGCAGCTGCTGAAGCACAGGGAATCGCTTGGTGGATTACATCTGCCTTGGAATCAAACATAGGCCTGCAAGCGATTGCGCAATTTACAGCGGAGTTCGACAATCCATTACCGCAAGGTTTGGGAACGGGTCAATTGTATTCGAATAATTTTGAAAGTGGACTTTATATCCAACAAGGTAATATTTTTCAAAAATCGGGGCTTCAAAGAGCCACGCCTTTTGACTAAAACTCCTATCTTTGCTCAGCAAAAATTTAACATATCCGCATGAATACGATTGACGAGGCGATGATTGCCATCTTAGAGCAACGATTGAAATTGAGTAAATTGTCTTATTCCGACGAAAATTACGATGACGTAGAGGAATTGCTACATGATTTAGAAGATGATTTCAATGAGAAATATGGTGACCAATTAGAGGAAATCCTTGAAAAAGTTCACTTGAAACATTGCCCAGAATCAGATGTATTATTGCCTACGGCCTATTTAGCAAAGAAATTTGTAGAAACAGCGGACGGAGAAGTCGAAATCAGCAAAAAAGAAGGTGTCGAAGTAGAGTGGATCGAAGACCCAGCGGCAGCAGCCCGTTTGGTTTTATTGCCGTCACCTACTCGCGTGCTCCTCATGACTCCCAAAGGACTCGAGATAGTCTGGGAAGAATCGAAATAAACAAAAAAGGTGAGGAACAAAATCCTCACCTTTTTTTATGCCAACCAATCAATTCCCTTTTTCAGTAAATCTAAGGTTTGTTGGCCTTCCGGATACCCCGAGGCATCATACATATATTCCCAAGCCGCCAAAGGTGGCAAGCTCATTAAGATCGATTCCGTCCGACCATTCGTTTCCAATCCAAATTTCGTCCCGCGATCGTGAACAAGATTGAATTCCACATAACGACCCCGACGCAATAATTGGAAATTACGCTCCTGCTCAGAAACCGCCTTGGATGCGTTTTCCTTCATCAAATGGCTGTAAATAGGAACAAAAGATTCTCCTACCGACTTCACAAAATCAAAGGTTTTAGCTTTGTCTTCTTTCAAATAATCAAAGAAAATTCCCCCAATACCGCGCGTTTCATTGCGGTGTGTGTTGAAGAAATAATCATCCGCCCATGTCTTGTATTTGGCATAAACATCAGGACCAAAACCATCACATGATGCCTTCACTTGTTGGTGAAACCATTTCGCCTGTTCTGGAATAATGATATGAGGCGTTAAATCAATGCCACCACCAAACCACGATTGACCATTGCTCAATTCAAAATAACGCACATTCATGTGGATGATCGGAACCCAAGCATTGATCGGATGCATCACGATCGAAACGCCTGTTGCGAAGAATTCAACCTCCTCCGTTACATTCAAACTCGTGACCATCTTAGGATGTAATGGCCCCGAAACAGCTGAGAAATTCACACCCGCTTTTTCTAAGATAGAACCTCCTTCGATCAGTCGGGTTCTACCGCCACCCCCTTCAGGACGCGACCAAAGATCCTCACGGAATTTACCTGTTCCATCCGCTGCTTCGATTCCCGCACAAATCCGATCCTGTAGACCACGGAAATAGGCTTCAATTTGCTCTTTATTCATACTAATTAGGGGATGAGGTACTCGAATCCGATTGCGTTTCAGGTTCCCCCATCAAGGCATTCAATGAATCTAACTCAGAATCCGATACCTGCAAGGAATCCGGCAAAATGCTCGTTCCTCCTCCACAATCGAAATCTTTCTTCACCACGCGTTTATCTAATTTATCAAAAGGCGTTGGTTTGTACATGGCCAACAAAGGATCATTGACCACCTTGATCATAAAGCGTTTGTAAATTGGCATGGCTGTTTTTGACCCCTCACCCAATGCACCCGATCGGAAGTGAATCGAGCGATCATCGCCACCAACCCAGACGCCTGAAATGAGGTTTTGGGTCATTCCGATGAACCAACCATCTGAGTGATTAGATGTCGTACCCGTTTTACCTGCAAAATTATGCGCATAACGATTATTACCTTCTGGCAATAAGACGGCGCCATCACCCCACAATAAGGAACTTGCCGTTCCACCTTCGTGAATGACACCTTCCAACATATAGCGCATCAATTGGGCTGATTCCTTTTTGATTACCCGTTCAGCTTGTGGCTCAAAGTTGACCAATACCTTGCCATTTTGATCCTTAATCTCCGTTATGATCATTGGCTCCACATGAATCCCTTCATTCACAAAAGCTGAATATGCCCCAATCATCTCATACAGCGATACGTCGATCGAACCTAAACCAATGGATGCCACAGGTTTCAAAGGACTTTTAATCCCCATCTTTTTAGCATAATAAGCAACGGTATCAGGGCCAACAAATTCATTGGTTAAACGCGCGGTGACTGTATTCACCGACTTGGCTAATGCCCGCTTCAATGGCATTAAACTATACGAAAAGGTACCATCTGCATTGTGTGGAGACCAAATCTTTTTCTCCCCATTCTCCTCAATCTCCAAGGAATAAGGCGAATCTTCAACCGTAAAACATGGTGACAAATCCCGCGGACCATCTATCGCAGCCGTATAAACAAATGGCTTAAAGGTAGATCCAGCTTGTCGTTTACTTTGCTTAACGTGATCGTATTTGAAGTATTTAAAGTCCAAACCGCCCACCCAGGCTTTAATGTGGCCCGTGTATGGATCCATGGTCATCATACCTGCTTGAAGGAATCGCTTATAATAATTAATCGAATCAATCGCACTCATCGTTTGCTCCTCTTCCCCGAGCGTATTACGTGAATAAACCCACATTTTCCGCTTCACATGCTTCATTTGATACCAAACCGAATCCGGATTATTCGGATAACGACGAACCAAAGCCTTGTAATATTCAGTCCGTTTTGCAACCGAATCGATGAAACCTGGAATCTCTTTTCCCGTTTCATCCACCCATGGATTTTGACCCGTCCAATGATTATCAAAAGATTTTTGAGTGCTACGCATTCCTTGCTCCACAGCCTCTTCGGCATGCATTTGTAAACGCGAATCGATTGTCGTCGTGATTTTTAAACCATCCCGATACAAATCAATTTCCATGTCATTCGCCTTCGCCCAATCCTGAATGAATTTCGCCACGGCAACTTTGAAATAATTTCCCGTGCCATCGTACGGTGATTCTTGGTTCTCATGTAAAACGATAGGTAATGGAGCTAAAGAATCATATTCATTTTGCTTCAAATATCCCGCTTTAACCATTTGAGATAAAACCACATTCCGACGCTTCCAAGCCTTATTTTCTGCCAAAGGCTTTCCATCATATCGCTTCGGATTGTAAGTTGTCGTTGCTTTCTGTAAACCTACCAAAATAGCAGCCTCCTGAATATTCAGACTATCCGGTGAGGTATTGAAATAGGTCTTTGCCGCCACTTTAATCCCATAGGCATTATTTCCATAATCCACCGTATTCAAATACCAAAGAATAATCTCATCCTTCGTATAAAAACGCTCTAATTTGATTGCTGTAACCCATTCTTTGGTCTTGTAAATCAATTTATTCAAACCCGGAATATAGCCCAAAAGCCCCGTTTTCGTAAAGCTTTTTTTCGTACGCGTTTTGAATAAGTTCTTAGCAAGTTGTTGGGAAATTGTACTCCCACCCCCACGATCTCCACCTTTTACAATGCCCACAGCAACACCTGCCCAAGCCTGAAAGTCAATCCCCGTATGCTCGTAAAAACGAGAATCTTCCGTTGCGACCAAGGCCTTTACTAAATAAGGTGAAATCAATTTATAATCACGAATCGGCGTGCGATTCTCCGCGAAATACTTGCCTAACAGCACTCCATCCGCTGAATAAATTTCGGACGCTTGGGATAATTTCGGATTTTGAAGGTCGTCGACACTTGGCATTTGCCCGGTCAACCAAAAGATATTCGTCTCAATCACAAATAAATAGACCAAGACATACAAAACCGTTTTACCCGCAATACGCCATAAGCGGACAATCGGTTTATAATAGGGAGAATTTTTATCGACACGCGCATCATAATAAGCTTGTAGTTTTGCGCGTTGGGAATCGTAATAAGCAATAGATTGATTGCAAACAGCCTCTAAACGGCCATATTGCTTCTGCCCCAAAAGCTTTTGAACACCCATTAATAACAAGCTCCAAAGGAAAAAAAGCCCTTGATTAAGCTTGGATTTAATAAGCGAATAATACTGTTGAATCTTTTGGAACATCGTTTATTCTGTTTCTAATTTCTCTAAGATATTCATTAAATCGGTAAAATCCCGAAATCCCGGACGATCTTCATCGCCTGCCACCAGGCCAATTCCCTTGATGGAACTTTGATCAATCCATTCTTCTAAATCTGCCTCTGGGATTTCAAGCCCCACAATAATCGGGTATTGTGCCGACCAAATCTCCACGGAACCTTCCATGCCATCCAAGGAATTTGGACTATCGCCAACCAATAAGAATTGCGTCACATACGGAGCCGATGCTGCAAAAACGGCTGGCAAATTATCCGTATCGATGTTTACGCGTAAAATTTTAGGAATCGCAATATCTTGAATCGCGACTAAATTCACCTTGGTATCGATTTCCAGATAATCAGGTTGATATTCAGCTACTTTGGCCTTAATCTCTTCAGCATCGTGCGTAGAAAACTCGCCTACAATCTCAACACCGGCTAACCAATTTCGAATTTCAGTAAATTTTTCGAGGGAAATTTCTTGAATAGGAAAACCTAATAAATCGACCCCCATGCCTGCGCAGTAGCGCGCATCTGACAAATTGGTAATCGACGAAACTTTAACTTGTGTTTTTAACATAGGGTTATTTCATGCTTAGACGCGAGAACAAAACTACGCTTTCAGGAAAATATATCCTAACTTGCAGGAAATTTTCGGCAGGCCTTGAACCTGTAATAGAATATGGAATCAAAAGGAAGAGTATTGGTCGCTATGAGCGGCGGAATCGACAGCTCGGTCGCAGCTGTTTTGTTACACGAACAAGGATATGAGGTCATCGGGATGACCATGAAAACCTGGGACTATGCCAGTTCAGGGGGTGATAAAAAGGAAACAGGTTGTTGTTCCTTGGATTCCATCAATGATGCCCGCCACATTGCGGTATCGTTGGGCTTCCCACATTATATATTAGACATTCGTGAGGAATTCGGTGATTCGGTCATTGACTATTTCACGCAAGAATACGTGGACGGTCGGACACCCAACCCCTGCGTCATGTGCAATACGCATATCAAATGGGACGCATTGCTTCGTCGCGCCGACCAATTAGGCTGTGAATTCATCGCAACGGGCCACTATGCACAGATTCGTCAAGAAAACGGCCGCTACGTTATTTCCAAAGGCGTAGACACCTTAAAAGATCAGAGTTATGTCCTTTGGGGCGTTTCGCAATCGAGTTTAGCACGGACCATTTTGCCTTTGGGTGGATTAACCAAAGCGCGTATTCGTGAGATGGCAACGGAACGAGGTTTTGTGGATTTAGTGAATAAGTCGGAGAGCTATGAAATCTGTTTCGTCCCCGACAATGATTACCGTGGGTTCTTGAAGCGTCGCTTGCCGGAATTGGAGGAACAAGTAGCCGGCGGAAATTTCGTGGATGTTGCCGGAAAGGTTATTGGGAAGCATGAGGGCTATCCATTTTATACAGTAGGCCAACGGAAAGGTTTGGGTAAGGCATTTGGATTCCCGGCTTATGTGATTGAAATCCGTAAGGAAACGAATGAAGTGGTCATCGGTCAAATCGAGGATTTAAATCGGACGGGTATGTGGGTAGGCCAGTTAAATATGCAGAAATACGCAGAGATACCTTCAGAAGGATTGGAAACCTTAACGAAGGTGCGCTATAAAGATGCCGGAACAGATGCGATTATTCATCAGTTTGCTGATAAAATTAAGGTCGACTTCCATGATGCCGTAAGTGGCATTGCACCCGGTCAGGCAGCTGTTTTCTATGAAGGAAACGATGTTGTGGGGGGTGGATGGATCCTGAAATCGTATCAGAAAGGCTCGGTCTTTGAAAATTATCAGTCTTTTGAAGTGAATAAAGCGTAAATTGAAGAACGCAGCGGCGTGGAATCACGCTGCCGGGGTCATAGCAGTTTTGCTTCCTCAGGCGTTAATTTTACCTTTATCCGCGGCATTTGAATGACTTCCATGTCAAATATCCGGGAACCATCAATCTTAAATCGGAGTGCCGTTTGTTCCGGGTGAAAGCCATGTTGGCCCGCCGCCCCTGGATTCAAAAAAAGCATATTATTACGCTTCGCATCACGTTTAACTTGTAAGATGTGCGAATGCCCACAGACGAAAATCATGGGTAATCCCATGGAAAATACCTCCAATGCATCCGGTTTGTAATTTGAAGGGGCGCCTGCGATGTGCGTCATCGCAACAGTCACATCCTCCACCCGAAAACGCTTGATTTTGGGATACATGTTGCGAATCGTCCGGTCATCGATGTTACCATAAACCCCTGCGATGGGCTTTCCGTAAGCCGCTAATTTATCGGCTAATTCAACCGAACCCCAATCGCCCCCATGCCATATTTGGTCACATTCCTTCAAATGTTCATCTAAACGAGGATCCAAATAGCTATGCGTATCCGAAAGCAACAAAACCTTAACCATGTTATTCCGCGCGTTTATTTTGCAAGGAAATCAGACGACCCGCGCTAATCAATTCATTTTTCTTCCAAATCACCTTTTCCTGGTTCAAGGCATTCACCACCTGAGCATCTTGTTTCACCCATGCCGGTGAACCCGCATCTTTCCATGCCGAGTACCAAAACGAGGCAACACGCGAAGATGCTAAAAGCATACGATCCGGAATTGAAGCGCCTAATTTCGCACCATAGGCTTGAATAAAGGCTTTGGTATAATAACGCTGCTTCCGACCGTATTTTTCCACCATCTCAAAAGATCCCTCCTCGCCCAAAGACGCGCGCACTTCTTTTTCTGCAACAAACATAGCTGGTAACATCGCATGTGATTCCAATAAAATTTGAAAGATGAAATCCTGAGGCTTAGCAATGTACTGAACGCCAGCTACTTGATTCAAGGCATATCCCTGTAATTGCGCTTCGGGTACTAAACTTTCCCAAAGGACGTGCATGCCTTTTTGGCCGGTCAACTGCCCATCATGATTACGCGTCGTATGTAGAGGTACGTGTGCATCTGCCACATAATGACCTAAATCCGCCGCATAAAACAATACTGAATCCCTTTTTTCTGTTTTAAACGCTTCTACTAAACGACCATATACTCGAACCACTTCCCAGGGAACTAATCCCTCTTTGCGCAAACTATCCAAGCCATATTTAGCTATGGCTTTGTTGAAATCATGTGGGATTGATGTCTTATAATCAGAACCAAAAATCGGTGCATCCATATCTAAATAATGCTTCGCATCTTCTTGTTTATCATCCTTGCGTCTCACATCCGGACGAATGGATTGTTGGACTAAGTATTCCTGATTCGCATAAAAATAGCCTGCCAATTCATCGGGTAATTGATAAATCGAAATCTGCTGCAAGGTTTTATGCGCTAAAAAGCCCCAAGACGCGCAAATAATCAGGACGAATACACTAATTTTTTTCATGGTTGATAAAGGATTTTGGCGTTCGGCCATATTGTTTTTTAAATGCGCGTGTAAAATAGGCTGGATCATTAAACCCAACTTGGTAAGCTACTTCGGAAATATTCAAACTACCAGCTTCCAATAAAACTTTAGCCTGTTGTAAACGTATCGAACGAATAAACTCATTTCCAGCAAGGGAGGTTAGGTTCTTCAACTTCCGATATAACTGCATTTTACTCATATCGAGGCCTTTTTCAAGGTCTTCGACATCAAATTCGGGATCACTTAAATGATCAATGATAAGCTGAGTAGCCTTCACCAAAAATGCATCCTCAAAAATAGGCATTTTCCCTTCGCTTAATTCCTGTTGGATCATTTGTTTCTGCCAATTTTTGCGGAGACGATCTTTGGCTTCCAACAAGGTATTTACCCGTATTTCAAGGATATCCGCGTTAAATGGCTTACTGACAAAGTCATCCGCACCGGATTGCATACCCTCAATTTGGCTTTCTTGAGAGCTTTTTGATGTCAAAATTACGATCGGAATGTGATTCGTTTTTGGGTTTTGACGTAGGGCCCTACATAAATTAATTCCGCTCATACCAGGCATCATCCAGTCGGTAATCACTAAATCCGGCAAATAGGTATTTGCTTTTTCCAAACCATCTTCCCCCCGATCCGCATAAATAACCTGAAAACGGGAATCAAAAATCCCCCCAATGAATTCACGCATTTCTGCATGGTCATCTACGACCAATAAGATGGGCTTTTCCTTTTCAATCGCAGATAAGCTTGGTAATTCTTGCGCAGGAGCCTTTTGTTGAACTACCGCTTGCACCCAAGACTGATCAAACGCTTCTAATTCCACAGGAAAATGCAGGATAAATGCACTTCCTTCACCCAATTTACTTTTGACCTGTATATCGCCACGATGCAACAACATCAATTCCTTACATAAGGATAAACCTACACCCGTACCTACCACCTGAACGGCATCCGGGATTTGATAAAAACGATCAAAGACATGCGGCAAATGCGCTTCCGAAATTCCTCGACCGGTATCGAGTACACGCAAGGATACTTTACGAACATGCGATTCCGAGCCAACAAAAACATGTTCCAATTCCAATTCAACACCGATTTTACCATCTTCAGGTGTATGTTTGAAGGCATTGGACAATAGATTACTCAAACACTTTTCCAAGATATCGGAGTCGTAATATACCCAAAGCGATTCTACAGGTAATTCGTATTTCAACTTAATTTGTTTCTGCTGTGCATAACTCTCAAACCCTTGTAAAATATGAACCAACTGCGAAATCATGTCATGTTTCGCAATGACTGGTTGCTGCTTTCCAGCCTCAATCTTCGACAAATCAAGTAATTGATTAATCAGACGCAATAATTTCTGCGCATTCTGATGAATGGATTGCAATCTACCTACCTGCTCCTTAGGCATCGTTGTATTTTTCAAGAAATACTTCTCGATTGGGCTAATAATGAGTGTCAAAGGCGTACGCAACTCATGCGAAATGTTCGTAAAAAACGATGTCTTAATTTGCTCCAATTCCCGAATACGTTCCTTCTCAATTTCCTTCAAACGTATATCTGTTTTAAAGGCTTCACGGATCTGAATTTCCCGCATAAAACCATAAACAACAGCTGAAAATCCAATAAAATACAACAAATAAGCCCACCAAGTACGATACCATGGTGGCAAAACTTCAATCCGTAATTCCACCGGATTTTCACCCCAGACGCCATCGGAATTCGTAGCCTTCACTTTGAAGGTGTAAGATCCTGGACTTAAGTTGGTATATGTCGCCGTCCGTTGCGTCCCCACAAAATTCCATTCCTTATCAAAGCCTTCTAAATAATAGGCATATCGGTTGTTTTTAGGTCTTTGGTATTCCAAAGCCACAAAATCCAAGCTAAATACGGATTGATCGGGTTGCAAAACCAAGGTCTTCAAATCTGGCAAATCCTCCGTCAAAGGTGAATTCTCCTCGCCCACCTGAACCGTTTTATTGAAAATTTTCAAGCCAGTCAAATAGACATTAGGGACGTCCAAACGCATGCGTAAACTGTCCGACTTCAAATAGTTTAACCCATTTACGCCACCAAAAAACAACCAACCTTGTTTATTTTTCGCATGCGCAGTAATGATAAATTCCTTTCCTTGAAGTCCATCGGCATCATCATAATTAACGAATTTAAAAGTGTTGGCATCCATTTTGGAAATTCCCCCATTCGTGGTAAACCATAAATCGCCTTTTTTATCTTCCTCCATCCCTCGCAGCGTATTGCTCCCTAAACCATCCGCCACCGTGAATACCCGAAACCCTTTTCCTTCTCCTTGATACAAATGCAATCCCCCCCCATTTGTTAGTACCCAAATGCGTTGTTGGCGATCTTCCTTAATGCACGTAATATGATTGTATTTTAAACTATTCGACGAATTTGTCCGAATCAAATGTTGAACTTTTCGTGTGCTTGGATCATAAATAAATACCCCCTGCATCGTCGTTCCTACCCAGATTTGTCCCTTACTCGTTTTGAGAATCGCATTAATATTTTTATTCCTTAATTCCTGCGAACTAAACTCACCGAAAGGATTGTAAAAATTCTTTTTGGCCAAATCAAAGGCAAATAAACCTTTTGTTTGTGTACCCAAAAGCAAGCGATTTTGATCCTTAAACAAGGCTGTTAAATTCATTCCGCTTTCGCCGATTCGATACGGAAAGGGCTGTAAGGTATTGGGAGGACTGAAATGAAAGAGACCTCTTGCCCATGCGGCCACCCAAACCGTCCCATCCGGCATCGCTTGTAGAAGATTCACATCAAACCCAGAAGTGACGTTAAGCTTATTCTCCACCGCCTGGTTGATCATGTGTTCTACCTTACCCGTTTTATGTTCAAAAAACGATAAGCCCACATTACTTCCCACCCAAACGCCACGATCATCCCCGGAACTCAGCGAAGTAACCTTATTGCTCAACAATCCTTGGAATGTATTGGGCTTATAACGCAAAACAGAAAAGCGTGATTTCTGAAAAAAGCTGATATTCAAACCGGCTTCCCAAGTTCCAATCCATGTATTCCGATTGGAATCCGTGAACATACTCATGACTGAAAACGACGTAATCCCCAAGTCTGGATCCGGATTAGATGGAATGTGTCGAACTTGCTTAAAATCCTCCCCTTTCAAGGTATATACGCCATTATCTGTCCCGATCCACAAATTTTCATTGGCATCTTTCACTAAGGATGTCACGATGTTTTGTCGGCTTAAGGGTTGCGCCGACTGATAAAATACGCTTCGAAAATGCTGATTTTGCGGATTAAATCGGAACAAGCCTTTCCCCTCAGTACCGATCAATAGATCCCCATTTTTGGCTTCAAATAATGCCCGCACGCGGAAATTACTCGCCATCGATTTACCAGAAAAATCAAAGGGAATGAAACTATGATTACCTACATAGGAGATTAATTGGCCCGTTCTTGTACCCATCCAAATCGATCCATTGGAATGTTTGTACAACCGAACCACATCTTTTACCAAAGGATTTTTCAGCTCGGATTCGTTGGGCAGAAACGTATTCTTTTGTGTATCGAACACTAAAACCCCTAAGCCTATCACCGCGGCATAAATACGATGTTTCCCTACATTCAACAGCGAAGAAATCGTCAAAGACGAAAAATCGATGCCCTTAGGCCCACGCGAAAAACGCGTTATTTTTCCCGTTTTCAGATTAATTTTATTTAAACCCGAACTCCTCGCTGCAACCCATAAATTGCCATCCTCATCCTCTAAAAGTGTCGAAATATCACTCCCACTTAAGGTGTTCGCATCACCCGGATCATGTCGGTAAATGACAAAGGAATGACCGTCATATCGATTTAAGCCATCCGCCGTTGCGAACCACAAAAATCCTCGATGATCTTGAATGATTTTATTAATGGTGCTTTGGGATAATCCCGAAGCTGTGCTTAAACGCTCGAAACGCTGCGTCGCTTGGCCGAAAGTTGGGAGACTCAAGCAAAGCAATAACAAGAAACGGACAAAGCTGTTTTTCATTTGAATAGCTAAAATAGAAAATTATTGACAGAGTTCTTGCGGATTTATGTGGTCAGTCCGGAATAAAATCCTTGCACATGCATTTCAAATAGCCCCTTTTGCAAGATATATCCATGTATTTGTAAGATTTGTCCCAATCCTTCCAC
>CALLKB010000079.1 GCA_938008575.1 uncultured Cytophagaceae bacterium
TTTATACGCTTTACCTTTAAAAGACACTTCTTTACCAACAGATCTTTCAGATGCTACGGGTACGATTTCAGTGACAGGAAAATTACGTTCGGCAAGTACTTGTAACATTTTTGTACCTACCAGGCCAGTTGCCCCTACGACTGCTACTTTCATTTTTTTGTTTTTGTTTCGTTATAATTAAAAAAAAAAGACCCTCCCATTTGGGAAGGCCTCTTGCGTATGTTTATACATTACAAAACGAAGCACCTCCCTGGTTAGAGTGGTTTTTTGATACGTTTTGTATGTTTCGATGTTCTCATGTTCGGATGTAAAATTAGGGGCATTTGAATACAACGCCAAAATATTTTGAGCGCTATTAAACAACCAGCTTGATATCAAAGTTTACAAGGTCTACAAATTCAGCGATACGGTCGCTAATATCGGCCTTGCTAATTTCTCTCAAACGCTCGGTACCAAACTTTTCTACACAATAAGAAGCCATGGCACTACCTACAATGATGGCAGTTTTCATGTTTTCAAAACTTATGTCGCCTGTTTTAGCAATATGTCCTATAAAACCACCTGCAAAAGTATCACCAGCTCCGGTTGGGTCAAACACCTCTTCTAAAGGAAGGGCGGGAGCAAAAAATACTTTTTCATTATAAAAAAGTAAAGCACCATGTTCTCCCTTTTTGATGATTAACGTTTTTGGTCCCATTTCCATAATCAATTTAGCAGCTGTCCTTAAAGAATACTGACCTGATAATTGGCGCGCCTCTTCGTCATTGATACACAAGACGTCGACCAATTTTAATACTTTCTTTAAATCATCCATTGCCACATCCATCCAGAAATTCATGGTATCCATCACGATTAATTTCGGACGCTTGGCTAAGCCTTCGATTGCCTCAATTTGAACTTGGGGTGTTAGGTTTCCCAACATCAAATATTCACAATCTTGGTAGGAAGCAGGAATAGCCGGCTTAAAATCTGCCAACACATTCAAATCCGTCACTAAGGTGTCGCGAGAATTCATGTTATTATGGTATTTGCCAGCCCAGAAAAAAGATTTTTCTCCTTGCTTGATCTGCAGACCTTCTAAATCAATGCCTTTGGAGGTCAATGTATCCATGTAAGCCTGCGGGAAATCATCCCCTACAACAGCGACAACATTCACCTTAGGCAAGAAAAACGCAGAAGAAAGCGCAATATAGGTACAAGAACCTCCGATAATTTTATCCGTTTTTCCGTAAGGAGTTTCCAATGCGTCGAACGCAACCGTTCCAATTGTTAATAAGCTCATAAATAAAGATTTAACCAACCTTCGGACAACGCGTGAAGGCTTGGTCTGGATTAAAAAATAAACGATATGTAATGTAAGTCTTTTCATTTGTTGCCCCCAACTGGGAAACAAAACGCAGCATTTTGGGATTAAAATCTCCCACCCAATTCATGTCCATTGTCTCATAAGGATAGAATGGATTTTCCCTAGCAGCTGTACGGAATCGCAGGGCGATTGCGGATTCCACGCCACGGCTCTGGTGATCAGGCACCACGCCAAAAATCACACCACAAGCACGCGTTAATGCACCACGCATTTTCAACAACAAAAATTTAATCATCCCCCACCAGTTCAGGCGACCATTCAAGTGTTTGATGATTTGATTTAAATCAGGGATAACAATAAAAAAGGCAACAGGATCACCCGATTGCGTATAAGCAAACCAAAGTAATTGCTCATCGATAATCGGCTTCATGGTTTTCACTAAGCGCTGAGCTTGTTCCGAACTCATCTCCTTTACACCAGGGAATTTGGCCCAAGCTGCGTTGAAAATGATTTTAAAATCCTCAGCGTATTTAGCCAAATTTGACTTTTCAATGTGCCTAAAAACATATTCAGGGTTTTGATAAATCCGGTTGGCCTTTTCTTCAATGGCAGGTGTCACGTTTGCTCCTGTAATAGAAGATACATATACATATTGTTGGAAGTAATCCCGGAATCCATAGTTTTCAAAGAAATGAATGTAATAAGCTTTGGTCCATGGCATTTTATAGGTTGGCTCATACTCCCAACCTTTTACCATTAATCCCCAAAAACTATCGCGCTCACCAAAATTAATCGGGCCATCCATGCCTAGCATTCCTTTGGAAATCAACCATGATTTGCATGCATCAAATAGCAAAAAGGCGGCCTTTTCATCCTCAATACATTCAAAAAAGCCCATTCCACCGACCGGAACTTCGTCCTTACTCTTTTCATAAAATGCCGCCACTCGACCTATCGCCTCACCTGCATCATCGAATAAAACCCAACGAATTGCTTCGCCATGTTTGAAATGCCCATTCTTCTTCGGGTCAAAAACAGATTCCACATCATTATCTAAGGGGCGAATCCAATTGGAATCCGACGCATATAGACGAACTGGAAATTGCAAAAAAACACGTTGAAGCGATTTATCCTCGCCTACTTCCTTTAACACCATGATGGATTTTCAAAAAACACACAAAGATAACACAATCTGAAAAGAATCGTTTGAAATTGTCAAAATGCTATGTTTGGTGAATTAAAAGAATCAGCGTAATTTTAATTCCTTTTTGAGGACTCTACAAAAGCACCTAGGATTCATGCAGCCATTAAAAATCTACAATACGCTCAGCCGAGAAAAAGAAGTATTTACTCCCATCAACGCCCCGCATGTTGGACTCTATGTCTGTGGACCTACCGTGTACAATTACGTTCACCTAGGTAACCTGAGAACCTTCACATCCTTTGACATTTTACACCGATATCTGAAATTCATCGGTTACCAGGTTCGCTATGTACGAAACATAACGGATGTTGGCCATTTAGTAGGAGATGGGGATGAAGGCGAAGACAAAATTGGCAAAATGGCCAAATTGGAGAAATTAGAGCCCATGGAAATTGTTCAACGCTATACGAACGACTTTCATGATGTGTTGACTCAATTTAATTTGTTACCTCCAAGCATTGAACCAACAGCCACGGGGCACATCGTAGAGCAAATTGAAACGACTAAAATCTTATTAGATAAAGGCTTAGCCTACGAATCGAATGGTTCGATCTATTTCGATATTGAAACTTACAACAAACAAGGTGGCGACTATGGCCATTTATCAGGTCGCGTTTTAGACGACTTACTGACCGAAACCCGCGATTTAGATGGTGTTGGAGAAAAACGCAGTCCTTTGGATTTTGCGCTTTGGAAAAAAGCATCTCCAGAACACATCATGCGCTGGCCATCGCCTTGGGGAGATGGATTTCCGGGATGGCATTTGGAATGTACCTGCATGAGCCATAAATACCTAGGCGATACGTTTGACATCCACGGTGGCGGTATGGACTTGAAATTCCCGCACCATGAATGTGAAATCGCCCAAGCAAAAGCAGCCTATGATCGTGCTCCGGTCCGGTATTGGATGCACACGAATATGCTAACGGTCAATGGACAGAAGATGAGCAAATCGCTAGGAAACTCCTTTTTGCCTTCTGAATTATTTGCCGGAAACCACCCACTATTAGAACAAGCATACAGCCCCATGACTGTGCGTTTCTTTATGTTGCAATCCCAATACCGCAGCACGTTGGACTTCTCGAACGAAGCGCTTAAAGCAGCTCAAAAAGGATACAAAAAAATCGCAAACGGTTTACGCATCATTAAAAAACTCGTGTATCCAGCTGACATCACCGCTAATCCAGATGCCGCTCAAGAAAAAGAGATCATGGATGCGATACAAGGTTGCTACGATGGAATGAACGATGATTTAAATACGGCAGTAGCGATCGCTCACTTGTTTGCTCTGCTGAAGAAAATCAATTCGATCTACACGGGGGCTTTGCCTTTTGAATCCCTATCTGCTGAAACATTTTCGAATTTACAACGTTCGTATATCAGCATTCTGGAAGACGTTTTAGGAATCAAAGAAGAGGTTCCTGCTGAAATGAATGGTCTGAAGGATGAACTTCTTCAGTTGTACAAAGGTTTTAAGGAGAGTAGAGAATACGACAAAGTAGACGAAATCCGCGGCGCCTTTAAATCTGCTGGATTATTGATTAAAGACATGAAAAACTCCATTGACTGGGGATACGAAGAATAAAGATATGCTACGAAATTTAACTCCTACCGTTCGAAATTTGATTTTCGTGAATGTGGCGATCTTCTTGGGATCAGCCTTCATTCCAGATGATTTATTCGCCTTGTATTTTTTCCAATCAAGCAAGTTTCATTTTTTTCAAATCATCAGTTATATGTTCGTGCATGCGAATTTTATGCACTTATTGATGAATATGTTTGGGCTCTATATGTTTGGTTCTATCTTAGAGCGCATTTGGGGTGGACCGCGTTTCTTGTTCTTTTTCTTATTCTGTGGAGTGGGAGCTGGTTTATTGCACGAAGCCATTCAATATTTCCATGATTATGCGAGTATTCGCAAGGCATTAGAATTAGCCCTTTCGAATCCCAATTCTGACTTTTTAATGGACTATTTTAACCGATTTGATGGTAGTACGTCGATTAATGAAGGGAGATTAAATGCCTTGGGCGCGATTGATCATTACAAAGAGTACACGACTCAAAACCCAGTTGTGGGGGCCTCAGGCGGCGTTTTCGGAATTTTGATGGCCTATGGCTACTTATTTCCTAATTCAGAAATGTTTGTCTTCCCTATTCCCATTCCAGTGAAAGCAAAATACCTTGTGATGGGATTTGCATTCTATGAATTGTGGGCTGGTAAAGCAGCGGCAGAGGGCGATAATGTTGCCCATTTTGCCCATTTAGGGGGAATGCTTTTTGCGGTGATTTTACTGTTAATTTGGAGACAAAAACGCGACAGCTTCTATTAAGATGCGCAGTATTTGGACAGATATTAAAAACATTATTCAACAGCCTGGACAAGGCTTATTGAAGATAATCATTGCCAATGGAGCTATTTTTGTGGCTTTAATGGTTGCCAGGGTAAGTTTATTAATTGCAGGAAGGTCTGAATTATTTGATGTATTTTTTACACACGTTTCGCTGCCTTCTGCGCTTGAACTCTTAATCCAAAGACCTTGGAGCCTAATCACTTATTTCTTCTTGCACATTGAAGTCTTTCACCTCGTGTTCAATATGCTATTCCTGTATTGGTTTGGCATTATTATCCAAGATTTCATCGGAAACAAACGGCTTGTTCAACTCTATTTTTATGGAGGATTAGCCGGAGCCACAGCCTTTCTTATTGTGATGAATACGGTCAGCTTTTTTATGGCCAAAGGTCCTACTTTCCTGAATGGTGCATCCGCAGGTGTGTTTGCCGTGGTGGTAGCGGCGGCCACGATACGACCTAATTACCAAGTCCATTTATTGTTGCTAGGGCAGGTGAAGATTAAATACATTTCTGCCTTTTATGTGCTTTGGTCTTTCATTGAAACCACGGGGGCGAATGCAGGAGGCAATATTGCGCACTTAGGAGGGGCTATTTTAGGATTTATGTTTGCCAAAAACTTTTTAGCCGCTTCCCGCCCTCAAGCCATCTTCGAAATAAAAATCAAAGAATTTGCTCAAGTCGTCAACCAAAAAATACACCCCAGAAAAGAACCAGAAACGGTACCGGAAGAAGAACTGAATGCCATTTTGGACAAAATATCACAATCCGGTTACGACAGTCTGAGCGACTACGAACAAAAAAGATTATTCAAAGCCAGTCAAAAAAACGACTAAGGCTTAAAAACATTTTTACCTTTGTAAGGTTAATCTTTCAACAATCACACGTGTCTATGCAATTTAAAGCCGGTCCTTTACTTAGCCAAATCACCACGCCGGAGGATTTGCGCAAGTTGCCGAAATCAGACTTAACTCAAGTTTGTGCTGAATTGCGTCAATTTATCATTGACAACGTGTCGGTGAATGGTGGTCACTTTGGAGCCTCTTTAGGTGTCACTGAATTGACCGTAGCCTTGCATTATGTGTTTAACACGCCAGACGATCAATTGGTTTGGGACGTAGGGCATCAAGCCTATGGACATAAAGTGTTAACGGGTCGTCGTGAAATTTTTCATACTAATCGATTGATTGGAGGTATTTCTGGCTTCCC
>CALLKB010000080.1 GCA_938008575.1 uncultured Cytophagaceae bacterium
ACTCACCGTTCTACCATCCAATTCCACACCAAACGGGCTGTAATCGGAGCAGGTTCGTATACCGACGCGATATGAACTAACTCCTGGGACGGAGCCGTTATTTAATGGAATTTTGATGTCGTGAATAACTGTTAAGACATTCCCCAAATGATTGGTCATCTCGTATTGTTTGAAACCTTGGTTCACCAGAATATTGCTGTTTTCAGTACTTGGGTTTTCAACTAATAAGACCGATTCTGCATACATACCCAAACGTGCACTACCGAAAATATGGCGCTCTTTCAATTGATAACTCATTGTTTGATTCGGACCTGGAGCATAGTCATAAGTAGACATGGTGTTGCCTTGTGCATCCAGGAGGTAGTAGGTACTCTTGATTAGCAGACCGGTTTGATTATTATACACATGTTTGGCAATTCGTCTGCCCATGGCATCGTAATCAAATTTTAAACGTGACCTTGTCGAAGTACTGGTTCGGTTGATTTCTCGAACTTTTCCATCGACACGCCATACGATTTGATGAATACCTTCAGTGACATCTTTAACCAGTCTTCCTTCTTCATCATAGACGTAGTTGTAGGCTCCATTGATGTTTACATTTAATGGATTAAAGCCAGCTCCTTGGTCATCAATATCGGTCTGATCAATGGTCGAAGCTATGGCATCATTGACATGATACAAGCGATTGCTCAACAAAAAGCCATTGGCATCTCTTTGATAACGGTATGTCATGTCCTCGATTTGTGTACCATCTTGTTTGTGTCGCTTTTGGGTAAGAATGTTCCCCATCGCGTCATAATCAAAGGTATTAAAATATTTAATATAATGTACAATTATTGATTTTCAGGGTCTTGCACTGTGTTTCAGGATGATTATCAATTTAGTATTGAAAACGAATAAAGCCCTATCACTTACTTTTTTTCTTTTCCCACACAGGCTTCCCGAAGCTCGTACCTCGATCGGGATAGACTTCTCGCCTGAAAAGTTTTGGGCATAAAAAAACCCTGACAGTATCGTCAGGGTTCTAGTGGTCCCACACAGGCTCGAACTGTGGACCCACAGATTATGAGTCTGTTGCTCTAACCAACTGAGCTATAGGACCGGGTTACAATGAAGTAACTCTTGGGTTGGCAAAAATAGTAAATTCTTGCTTTTGACAAAGGAAAAATCGGAATCTATTTTTGATTTTGGTCGGACGATAACATCGCCTGGATTTGTTTCATGGTTTTTTGCATGCCTTCCGCACTTCCGTCCAAGAAAATGGTATTTCCTTTTCCGTATTCAGCGAAATTTTTAATGGCCTCTGTCCACATGGAGAAAAGGATCACGTTCGTGTCCAAGTTCGCCTGTTTCATTTCTTCCGCCGCTTCACTCATTCCTTTGGCTACCTCCTGACGGAATAATGCTACTCCTTGTCCACGCAGCATCGCTGCTTCTTTCTCGGCTAACGCGGCGATTTTAATCGCGTTTCCTTCGGCCTCGGCTGCTTTCGTTTTGGTGATCAATAAGGCTTGACCTTCATTCTCTGCGGCTGCCTTGAGGTTGTTTGATGCAACGACCTTACTCATGCTCTCAATGATCGCTTGGTCAAAGGTGATGTCATTGATCTGTAAATCCAATAAATGGTAGCCCCATGTTTCTAAGGTGTGGTCAATTTGATTCTTAACACTTTCAACCAACTCGTGACGAAGTCCAAGGATTTCTGATTGTTTCTGACTTGCAACGTACGCACGAATGGATCCTTCAATCGTACGAATCAAGGCCTGCATCAAATCTTTGTTGCTGATGAACTTAAAGGCGACTTTTTTAATGGTTTCTTCCTGTGCATCCATCACACTGTACAACAACATGCTTTTGAAATAGACATTCGCTTGATCAATCGTCACCGCTTGAAATTCCATTTCAATGCTTTGGTTTTGAATGGAGATGCGACGGTAAACCTGTTCTAAAAATGGAATTTTCATGCGCAATCCGGGTGTCAAAATACGTTGGTATTTCCCAAATAAAGTGACAACGGCAATCGTGCCTTGTGTGACGGTTAAAAGGGAACTAAAAACAATGGCAAGTCCAATTGCTAGGACAATATAAATAGCGGTCATATCGGTAAATTTTAGTTAAATGTAGGGATATTCTTCCTTCGAAACAAATGTCTATTAACGCTGTTTTCTTAAGGTAAATAAAGTATGATATTTTTTGACTATAAAGGTGAAGAAGTAAGTTCCGAAAATAAAAATATTGTTGCAAAACAATTATTTTTTGAAGAAACTCAAACTCATAAATATTTGATAAGAGTTTGTTCTCATGGTCCGGA
>CALLKB010000081.1 GCA_938008575.1 uncultured Cytophagaceae bacterium
ATATTATCCATTCCCAAGAAACCACCGCCAAAGATGTTATTTCCTCCCTCGTCTTTCAAATTCACCCACCAGGTGAAATTCAGCAATAATTTATGGAAGATACGCTCCAAGAAAACGACATCCCCTTTGCCCCCATTCATCTCCTTGTCGATCTCGTAAACCTTCCAAGTCGCCCACGCATGCACAGGAGGGTTCACATCCGAGAACGACCATTCATAGGCTGGAATCTGTCCATTCGGGTGCATGTAATATTCCCGCAGAATTACGGCTAATTGGCGTTTAGCAAAATCAGGATCCAAACGTGCCAAAGGCAAGGTATGAAAGGCTAAATCCCAAGCTGCAAACCAAGGATATTCCCATTTATCTGGCATGGAAAGGATATTCGCCGCATACATGTGGCGCCAGGTGTTGTTCCGACCGAGCTTCCGAGAAGCATCCGGTTTTGGCATGGCAGGATCCCCTTTGATCCATTCGAATACATTGTAATAATACCATTGTTTGGTCCACAACATACCCGCATAGGCCTGACGCTGCAAATTACGCATGCTCGCGTCCTGAATATCTTTTTGTAAATCTGCGTAAAAATCGTCCGCGTCTTTCAATCGGGCTGCATAGATTTCATCAAAATCCGCGAAGGGTTCGCGCAATGTCAAAGTCGTCAAACGCAAACGAAACACCTTCTTTCCACCCGCCGGAATCTTGGCAGAGTAGCGCACTGATGCTTTTGTCCCAATGTGATTTGGGTTTACCGCATGTTTGTTCTTATTAACGATGTAATCGTTGATGCCATCTTTTGTAAAATGGGAAAGATTCGGCGAACCGTGTAAACGGTCGAAATTGGTCTCATTATCACAAAACAAGAACTCATCCGCATCCTCGGCATATAATTTAAAGCGGCCTACGACGCGATGATCTACCTCGATAAAGGAATGACCTACGCCCGTCAACATCGGTTTATAATTATACTTTTCGTAGCCCCAGCACCAGGTATTTCGGTACCAAATCGTTGGCAAAACCGTGATAGGTGCAGCGACTTTGGAACGGTTTTCCACCGTTACCTGAATTAAAATATCTTGTTCATCCCCTTTGGCATATTCCATGGAGATGTCGAAAAACTCATTTTTATCGAAGATGCCCGTGTCCATCAACTCATATTCCGGCTCTAAACGGGTACGTTTTTTGCTTTCGTCGATGAGTTTTTGATAGGGAAATGTATGCTGAGGATACTTATACAGCATTTTTTGGTACGAGTGCGTGGGCGTAGAATCTTGGTAATAATACAATTCCTTCACGTCTTCCCCGTGATTTGATTCATTACCCGTTAGGCCAAAAAAGCGTTCTTTTAAGATATGATCGCGGTGATTCCAAAAGGCAAAAGCAAAACAAACATGTTGTTTATTATCTGAAATTCCACCGATTCCCTCTTCACCCCAGCGATAGGCTTTCGAGCGAGCCATGTCATGTGAAATCGTCTCCCAGGCATTTCCGCTGGCTGAATAATCTTCACGAACCGTGCCCCACTGACGCTCTGTCAAGTAAGGCCCCCACTTTTTCCATCCTTTATTATCGTTACGAAGACTCAGTCGTTCGCGTTCAGCTCCCTTATTTGACATAAATTGATAAATGCTTAGGTGTTGATATATACTGTAAACTACAAATATAGAATTTTTGGCGAAATTACCTTTTGTAGAAAAAGGACAAATGCGCAAGGCATGCAGGTGTTGTTCCGCTTTCTTTTTATATTCGAAATTCTAAATCAACAAAATGAAAAAACTGACTTACCTCCTATGCCTATTAGCATTTGTGGCGTGTAAATCCGGCGATGCTAAAAAAGAATTGAGCACGCTTGTCGACAATTACTACGAGGAACAACTGAAACTCAATCCCGTTTCTGCCACAGCGAATGGCGACAATCGCTACAATGACCAATTAACCATCACATTCACGGATTCCCATTTAGCCAAAGTCAAAGCTTTATTGGAAAAAACGCAGGCCAGTTTAAACGAGATAAATCGGGACGATTTGGATGCCAATGATCAAATCACCTTTGATATGTTGAAGCGCGATGTCGAATTAGGATTAGAAGGATTTAGCTATCCGGATAATTTGATGCCTTTGAACCAATTTTATGGCTTTCATTTGACTTTTGCGCAATTAGGCAGCGGTTCCGTGATGCAACCCTTTGCCACGAAAAAGGATTATGAGAATTGGGAAAAACGGATGCACATCGGAGCTGCTAGCTTAGATTCTAGCATCGTTTATTTCAAAAAAGGTGTCACGGCGAATGTCGTTTTGCCAAAGGCTTTGGTGGAAAAAATCATTCCACAATTGACCTCATTCGAAGTACAAGACATCAAGCAAAGCACCTTTTATGGCCCTTTGAATCATTTTCCGAAGGATTTCACGGAGGCCGACAAAGCTAAATTTACCAAAGAATACACGCAGATAATCCAGTCGGAGATCATACCAGCCTATACTCGCTTAGCACAATTCTTACAAACAGAATACCTTCCTAAATCTCGTTCCACGAGTGGTATTTCCGCAATTCCCAATGGAGCGGCGTATTATCAATATTTGATTAAAGTATTAACGACGACCGATAAGCCTGCCGATGAAATTTACCAAACAGGTTTGGCAGAAGTGAAGCGCATTCGGACGGAAATGGAGAAGACCAAACAGGCCGTTGGATTCCAAGGAGACTTAAAAGCATTCTTTGAGCACATGCGTTCCGACAAGAAATTCATGCCATACCATACGCCAGCTGAGGTCTTAGCAGCATTTGAAACCATTCATAAAAAAATGGAACCGGCTTTGAAGACGATGTTTGGACGAGTTCCCAAAACACCATTTGAAATCCGACAAACCGAAGCATTCCGTGCGGCATCTGCTTCGGCGGAATATTTCCAAGGATCTGAAGATGGCACACGTCCAGGTATTTTCTATGTCCCGATTTTGGATGCGAGCAAATTCAATACCACTTCCGGCATGGAAAGTTTATTCTTGCATGAGGCAATTCCGGGGCATCATTACCAAGTGAGTCTCCAACAAGAAAATAGCCAATTGCCTAAATTTCGTCGTTTTGGGGGAAATTCTGCCTATGCAGAAGGTTGGGCCCTATACACAGAAAGCTTAGGAAAAGAGTTGGGGCTATACACCGACCCTTACCAATATATGGGTGCTTTAGGCGATGAAATTCACCGGGCGATTCGTTTAGTTGTAGATTCTGGTATGCACTCGAAAAACATGACCCGCGAGGAAGCCATCAAGTACATGATGGACAATGAGCCGATTTCCGAGCAAGGAGCAACGGCGGAAATCGAACGTTATATGGCGATTCCAGCGCAGGCGCTTTCTTATAAAATTGGGGCATTGAAAATCCGCGAGATTCGTGAACGCTTGAGCAAGGAATTAGGACCGAAATTTAAGCTTTCCGATTTCCACGATGAAATCCTGAAAGATGGCAATATGCCGTTGGATGTCATGGAAAATAAAATGAATCGTTGGGCGAAGGGATTGTAATTCCCACAAACCCCAGGTTAAAACCTGGGGCTATATATCTTTTTAACTCCAGGCTGAAGCCTGAGGCTACATATTTTGATAACCCCAGGCTTCAGCCTGGGGATTTACACATGATCAACCTCACCACCACCTTCTCCATCCCGCGCGCTACCCACCTGATAGAACCGAACAGCCAAGTCCTGTGCATCGGATCCTGTTTTGCGGAAAACATGGGCAAGCGTTTGGATCAATTGCCTTTGGAAGTATCTAATCAGGCATTGGGTACGTTGTTCCATCCGTTAAGTATTTTGAGGGGATTAAGTGATCAAACCTTACAGGAAAGCGATTTATATCAGCAAGGGAATTTATTCGTCCATCCGGATTTTCATTCGCAATTCATGGGTGAGAATCCCTCGGATTTCATATCGTACCTCGCCAAAATCAAAACAGAAACGATTGCATTTTTTAATTCAAGCAATTTCGCAATCATTACTTGGGGAACGGCATTTTATTACGAGGACCAAAACTTGGGAAGGGCGGTTGCCAACTGCCATAAACAGGCCGCATCCCGATTTGTCAAGAAACAGAGCACGGTGGAAGAAATTTGTTTGGCCTATGAAAGCTTTTTGCGGGAAAACCCATTGCAAAAAATCATCCTCAGCGTTTCACCCGTCCGACATACACGCGACGGGATACCCGAAAATGCGACATCAAAAGCCATTTTGCGGGTGGCGGCAGATACCTTGGCAAAGAAATTCCCTGATCAAGTGAGTTATTTCCCCGCTTATGAAATCATGATGGACGAATTACGCGATTACCGATTTTACCAGTCGGACATGATTCATCCCACCGAACAAGCGGTGGAATACATTTACAAGCGTTTCAAACAAGCTCATTTCGAGAATGATTTATTAGATATCGCCAAAAAATGGGAAGAAATGCTGCGGACCGTTGATCACCGACCGCATCCCTTGCAGTACGCGCAACATCGCGAAATCTTATTGCGACTGCGGAAGGAAATCGAGGATGCCAAATCGAGTGTTGATTCATCTAAGATGTTGGCAAAAATAGACCAACAAATATTGGCCTTATCTTAATACAAAGCCCTATATTTGAGGTTTGAAAGGAAAGAACGTATTATGGGAGAATTGAGTGTAACGAAAGAAATCATCTTAGGTGCCTTGAGCACGGTACAAGAGCCAGACTTGAAAAAGGATTTGGTGACCCTGGGGATGATTAAAGATATTGAATTAGGTGTAGGCGAAGTACGATTTACGGTTATTTTGACGACACCAGCCTGTCCTTTAAAGGAAAAAATCAAACAAGATTGTGTGGATGCCATTCATAAATTGGTCCATCCGGATTTAAAAATTGTCATTAATATGACAGCTGAGGT
>CALLKB010000082.1 GCA_938008575.1 uncultured Cytophagaceae bacterium
GAAATGGTCGGGCAAAAATGATCCATTTGGATTTATCTTTACAAATAATTCGAATAGCTAATGCCAACAAATAAACTCATCCGAATTGGAACGCGAAATTCAGCACTTGCCATGTGGCAAGCGAGGCATATCGCAAGTTTGTTGGAAAATGCAGGCTACACGGTAGAAATCGTTGATATTGTTACCATCGGAGATAAAATTTTGGATCGTTCGCTTTCCAAAATAGGTGCCAAAGGCGTATTTACCGAGGAATTAGAGACCATGTTGCGAAATGGGGAAATAGATATTGCCCAACATTCCGCAAAAGACCTTCCGTCTACTTTGGCTGCAGATTTGCCATTAATCGCTTTTACAAAACGGGAAGCCGCGCATGATGTGGTTCTTAGTCTAAATCCAGATTTCCGTTTAGCTTCGAATAAAGGAGCTGTTGTTGGAACTTCAAGCACACGCCGACGCGCGATGATGGCGAAAGAATTTCCCCAACATAGCTTGGTGGAAATGCGAGGTAACCTCCAAACAAGATTGGAAAAATTAAAGAGTGGGACTTGCGATGCAATGATTTTGGCATTTGCCGGCGTACATCGCATGGGAATGGAATCTTATATTGTGGAACATTTGCCCATCGAGACATTTACACCTGCTGTAGGACAAGGATCAGTTGCGATTCAAAGCTCCAGCAGTTTAGATCCTGCACTATCAGCGGCTATTCGCAAACTTTGCAATGATGACGCAACAGAAGCTTGTTTATTGGCTGAGCGACATTTATTAGCGCAATTAGACGGAGGTTGCAGTGTTCCCGTATATGGCCATGCACAACAACATAAGGATGGACTATATTTACGAGGTGGGGTCCTTGGCTTAAAAGGAGAAGTTGAAATGGTAGCATCTGCCACAGGATCTAACCCAGAACAGCTAGGAAAAGCAGTAGCTCAAAATTTAATTGGACAAGGTGCACAAACTCTTTTACAAGATATCAGGAAACAATTAGCATCATGAAAAAAACCATTCTCATAACGGGATCAAATGGCCTATTGGGGCAAAAATTAGTTGACCTACTTAGCAAAGAGTCGGCCGTTAATTTGATCGCAACAGCACGAGGAGAAAACCGTTTGCCTAATCGAGATGGATATACCTATCATTCACTTGACATTACGGACCCACAAACCGTAGAAGATGTTTTCGCGACTTATAAACCTGAAATCGTCATTCACACAGCTGCAATGACCAATGTAGACACCTGCGAAAGTGATTTAGTTGGATGCGAAAAACTTAATGTTAAAGCAGTAGAATACATCGTTGCTGCTTGCTCAAAATACGACACATTTCTCTGCCATTTATCAACCGACTTCATTTTCGATGGAGAGGCAGGACCCTATGATGAAGAAGCTGTTCCAAATCCAATCTCTGTTTATGGCGAAAGTAAATTAAGAGCAGAACAAATTGTTCAAGCATCCTCCATCCGATGGGCTATTGCGCGGACCGTATTGGTTTTTGGAATCGTACCAGATATGAGTCGGACGAATATTATTCTATGGGTCAAAAAATCCTTGGAAGAAGGCAAGCAAATCAATGTGGTTACCGATCAATTCAGAACCCCTACTCTTGCAGAGGACCTCGCGATTGGTTGTTGGCTCATCGCCCAGAAAGAAGCTGAAGGTATTTTCAATATTTCAGGAGAAGAACTATTAACTCCTTACGAAATGGCAATCAAAACGGCAGAATTTTTCCATTTACCAAAGAATTTAATCCAGCAAGCAGATTCATCGACCTTTTCTCAACCAGCTAAAAGACCTCCAAGAACAGGTTTTATATTAACGAAAGCCAAATCGGTTTTAGGCTATAAACCGAGAACTTTTAGCGAGGGAATTGCCTTGATGGCAACCCAGATACAATAAAAAAAGGTCGTCCGATTGGGCGACCTTTTTTATGCATTTTAAAGTATAAACTATTCCAATTCTTCTTCAGGATCATTTTCGATGGGCGCTTGTGGAAGAATTTCGATTGAGCTTTCCACTTGTTTGGCAACCTCTTTATTTTCCTCTTGCAAAGTTTCCCAAAGTAAGTCTTTCAACTCTTGAATTCCAGTATTCGTAACAGATGAAATGAATACCAAAGGAAGGTCTTTTGGAAGACTTTCACGCATCTCCTCTTCCATTTCGGGAATGGATAAATCCATTTTAGAAACAACGAGCACGCGACGTTTATGCAATAATTCGGGGTTATATTTTTCTAACTCTCCCACTAAAATCTTGTATTCATCGCCCCAGTTTTCTGCATCAGAAGGAATTAAAAAGCAGAGGATTGAATTCCGCTCGATGTGACGCAAAAAGCGTAAACCAAGTCCTTTCCCTTCTGCGGCTCCTTCGATAATTCCTGGAATATCGGCAACGACAAATGATTTATAATCACGGTAAGCTACAACGCCTAGGTTGGGAACTAAGGTCGTAAAAGGGTAATCGGCGATTTCTGGCTTAGCAGCTGAAAGAACTGATAAAAGTGTGGATTTCCCAGCATTCGGGAATCCAACTAAACCGACATCGGCTAAGACTTTTAATTCCATAACCACCCAACGCTCCAAACCCGCTTCACCCGGTTGGGCATGACGTGGGGATTGATTGGTAGAAGATTTAAAGTGCGTGTTTCCTAAACCGCCACGACCACCTGGTAATAACAAGACTTTTTGGCCTTCTTCTGTTACTTCAGCTAAAAACTCGTTGGTTTCTGCATCTTTAACAATCGTTCCTAAAGGAACTTCAATGAAAATATCTTCACCTTCCATTCCTGAACGACGACCACCTTCGCCACCTTTGCCATTATCGGCAATGATGTGTTTTTGAAATTTCAAATGCAGTAAAGTCCAGTGTTGACTATTTCCTACAATATAGACATGACCTCCCCGACCACCATCACCTCCGTCTGGGCCGCCTTTGGGAACGTGCTTTTCTCTTCTAAAGTGAGAGGAACCACTTCCACCGCGCCCAGAACGCAAGTTAATTTTAACGTAATCAATGAAATTTGATGTCATAATTTAGTCATTAGTCGGTAGTCCGAAGTCAAAAGTCCGGAGTCATTTCAAACACCTCTTAACTCTTAACTCTTAGTTCTTAGTTCTTTTCAATAATGGAAACAATTTGAGCGAAAATTTGCTCAATTTCTCCTACTCCATTGATGCCAGTAAATTTACCTTGGTTGGCATAAAAATCAGCTACAGGGGCTGTTTTCTCGGTATATTCTTGTACGCGCTTACGAATTAAATCTTCGTTTTGGTCATCAGGTCTTCCTGAAGTTTTACCACGCTCCAAAAGACGTTGCGTTAATTCTTCATCTGCTACCTCTAAGGCAATCATTTGAGAAATCCCTACGCCATGTTGGGTTAATAATTCATCCAATGCAGCAGCTTGAGCCACAGTACGCGGAAAGCCGTCAAAGATAAAGCCGGCTGCGGATTTATTTTCGTTCAACTTATTATCGATCATGCCAATAACCACAGCATCCGGAACTAATATCCCTTGATCCATTAATTTTTTGGCTTCTAAGCCCAAGGTCGTGCCTGCAGCAATTTCAGCACGCAACAAATCGCCCGTAGACAAATGAATTAATCCATATTTCTCAATCAATTTCGCCGATTGAGTTCCTTTTCCGGCACCTGGAGGGCCAAACAAAACCAAGTTTAACATAAGCTTTTCTTTATAATATAAACGAAAGACAAAGTTACGCAAAGCATTGAGATTTACCTATGAAGAATATGCTAATTACCTGATTATTAAGAAACCATAACCTTTCCATAAATTTTATAACAATTTCAAAAAATAATTACAAAACAGTATAGCATGGGTTAATTTGTTTTATATATTGCTAGACAACGTCGACGTGATTGGTATTACATCGACTATCACTCAAACCTTATATTTTATGAAAAACAATTTCTACGTAAGCAGAGTGGTCTTTCTAATGGCCTTCATGTTAACCCTATCATGGGTGGCCTTTGGACAAGACCGAAAAGTTACCGGTAGTATCCAAGATGCCAAGGGCGGAGGAATACCAGGTGTTTCTGTTGCTGTCAAAGGTACAACTACCGGAACAACAACAGATGGTAATGGAGCTTTCTCCATTAATGTTAAAAGCGGAAACGCTGAATTAGTCATTACTTCGGTTGGCTATGTTTCCAAAAGTGTTGCCGTTGGCAATCGTACTAGCATCACAGTTAAACTGGATGAAGACGTTAGCCAATTGAGCGAGGTCGTTGTAACAGGTTACTCATCCCAACGTAAAAAAGATATTACGGGAGCGGTAACAGTTGTAGGTACTAAGGAACTTAATGCAGTTCCTGCAGCATCTGTAACGCAAATGTTACAAGGTCGTGCTTCCGGTGTAACTGTTGGTAATGATAATTCACCGGGTGGAGGAACGATGGTTCGTATCCGTGGATTTGGTTCAATCAACAACAACTCTCCTTTGTATGTAATTGATGGTGTTCCTACTCAAGGTACATTGAACCAGATTAACCCAGCAGATATCGAATCGATGCAGGTATTGAAGGATGCATCTGCAGCTTCAATCTATGGTGCACGTGCAGCAAATGGGGTTGTGATTATCACGACAAAACGTGGTTCTGAAGGTGAACCTAAAATCAATTTTGATATGTATACAGGAACACAAGATGTGGGAAAAACACTTGATTTGTTGAATACAAAAGAATTAGGACAATACTATTATGAGTCTGAAATTGGTGCAGGAAAGCCAGCAGGAACTTCTCCTTCAGCGCAGTATCGTTTCGGCGCAGATGGTTCTCAAACGATTTCAGATTATATCTATCCAAACGTTTTTGGTGAGCTTCCAGCTAACTACACTTACACAAATGATATTGCTGATCCTAACTTAGGAAAAACAGCATTCAATATTTCAAAATCAAACAAAGAAGGAACGGATTGGCAACATGCGATTTTTGGCCCAGCTAAAATCTCCAACTACCAATTAAGTGCTACAGGTGGCACTAAAGGTGGTAAATATGCTATTTCAGCAAGTTACTTCAATCAGGATGGTATCTTAAAGTATACGGGATATTCTCGTTATTCTGTTCGTGCAAATACAGAATTCAAAAAAGGGAAATTAACTTTTGGTGAAAACTTTACTGTAACATATGATGAGAAAATTGGTGTTCCATCAGGAAACAACAACGAATCCAATCCGATCATGTTTGCGATTCGTATTCAGCCAATCATTCCTGTATTTGATATCACGGGTGGTCCTCGTGGCTTAGGTGGCACAAATACATCTGACTTAAACGGATTTGCGGGTTCTAGAGGTTCTAATTTAGGTAATGCTCCTAACCCATTAGCACGCCAATGGAGAGAGAAAGATAACCCAACAAAAGGTTCTCACATCTTTGGAAACGTTTTTGCTGAAGTTGAAATCATCAAAGATTTGAAAGCTCGTACAAGTTTAGGTTTCGAATATAACAACTCGAATCAATCGGTTTATTTAAACCGTGATATTGAAGCAGCTGAACCACGTTCTTCAAACAGCTTAACGGTTTACAACAACTATGATCGCGCGGTAACTTGGTTTAACACCTTGAATTACAACAAAACTTTAGGGGATCATACAGTGAATGTATTAGTAGGTACGGAATCTGTTTCAACGTATGGATTTGGATTTAATGCAGCACGTTCAAATTTCGCATTCGATGACTTATCTTATCGTTATTTGAACAATGGATCCGCAGCAGGTTTATCTAATGCTGGATCTGGTGCAACTATTACAGCCTTATTCTCACAATTCGGAAAAGTAAACTATGCTTACAAAGAATTCTTGTTAGCTGACTTTACCATCCGTCG
>CALLKB010000083.1 GCA_938008575.1 uncultured Cytophagaceae bacterium
TTCCGGTAACGGTATATATCACGGTACCTACGTTTTGTTTAAAGGCCTCGTTATCAGTAACAACAGGACTCCAAGTATAAGTGGATGCACCCGAACCATACAAAGTAACACTTGTTCCGTCGCAAACTTCTGATTTAGAAGCATTGGCTACTACAGTTGGCAAAGCTAGTACAGTCACAGAGGTTGTTGCTGTGTTCACACAACCTTTTCCATCCGTTCCGGTAACCGTATAGGTTACGGAACCAACGTTTTGTTTGAATGCAACGTTATCAGTAACCACGGGACTCCAAGAATAAGTGGATGCACCAGATCCAAACAATGTAATACTAGTGCCGTCGCAAACTTCTGATTTAGAGGCATTGGCTACGACCGTTGGCAATGCAAGCACAGTCACATTAGTTGTAGCTGTGTTCACACAACCTTTTCCATCCGTTCCTGTAACGGTATAGGTTACGGTACCAACGTTTTGTTTGAATGCTTCGTTATCGGTAACAAAGGGACTCCAAAAATAAGTGGCTGCGCCTGAACCATATAATGTAACACTGTTACCGTCGCAAACTTCTGATTTAGAAGCATTGGCTACGACAGTCGGCAATGCCAACACAGTTACCTTCACATTTTCTGAGGTCGTACACCCATTTCCGTATGAAATTGTATAAGTTAAATTAACCTCTCCAGCAGTTGATGAAGATAGTTTGCCATCACTAATAGTGCCCGTTCCGGTTGCAATTGACCAAACTCCATCTTTTTTCTCTGAAGTAATGAGCGCACTTAAGTTGGTAGATCCTCCTTTACAAAAGCTTGCAGGACTTAAACTAATACTCGGTTTGGCGTCAACAATCACCGTAAATTTCTCGGTAAATGATTCACAATCACTTACTTGATAGGTAACCTGGTATTGATAGCTTCCCGGAATTGCATTGGTGATGCTGTATGTGTTGGAGTTATTAGATACACTAGCATTATCCTTCTTCCAGACATAATTCGTAAACCCAGAAGCAGCTTGTAAATTAATCGATCCGCCTTCACAAATTTGTTTGATTTGAGTTTCAGCGATATTGGATGCTAATTTTGGTACTTTGGTAGAGACAACGATACATGATTCGTCATTGTTTCTTCCTTGGCCGTTTCCAAATTTGAGAATACTTTGGCCATCAACAAGGATGTATTTGCCTTTTAGGGTCGCCCGGTAATAATTGATTTTAGCATTTGAAGATCCTGAAAATTTCAAGAAAGATCCAAAGGTTTGACAAGCCTGTGTACTTCCATCAGCTGTTGTGCTTGGGATTGTACTCCAGTTGACATTGTCGGCAGAGTTCTCTACCGTTAAGTTACTTCCCGTGGGCAGACAGAAATTTTGTATCACAAAATGACTCAGCCCGGTATTGTTTGTCGTTTGTTCTACTTTCCAAACAATGACCGTGTAATCCCCGCTTTCTGTTAATGTGGGATCTGAAACAGTAAATCCTTGTGCATGCACATGATTTTGGAAGCCGAATAATCCACTAATGGTTAGTGCAAATACGGCAATAAGCTGTGTGAAGTGCTTTTTCATACGATTTTGGTTGAACATGGAGTAATTTTTTTAGGGCTATATTTTTTAACCCTCAAAAAATGCAATTTTTTCATTTTTTGAGGTAAACATTCAAGCATAGCATGATGCTTCATGCGCTGGCTTGAAAAAAATAAAAAGTATTAAAACTGAACTAGGGGGAATAGTAAAAACGACCACATCGCTGTGATAATGGGCTTTTAGGCCATTTTTTACATGTTTTAAGGGAGGAACTAGGGAGTCAAACAGCTGAACTGCTTACTCTGTAGATTCCGATGAATTTATTTTTTCATCGGGGAGTTCAAATTGCAAAAAAAATAGTAAATAAAAAAAGAAAGATTTCTGATATTTATTTATTGGTCGCTTTTTACGGTCATTTTGCTTATTATCGGACCATTGTGTTTGTTTTTACAGTCTATTTTGGAAATTTCCAAGCCTTTTAATTCACGCGAAAACCATTCACCGACGAATAACTCGCCGATTTGCTATCCATGGTTTTTACCATCCAATAATATATTTTACCTGATTGTACGGGTACAGATATAGTACTTGAGGTAGACTTTATCTTAGGCACTTCACCCAAGGCGACCTTGGCGAAATCTTCTCCTACATAGACTTCATAGGTTAAAGATTCAAAAGGGGTATCGGCATCTGTGGCTTTCCAACTAAGCTTTATTTGGCCACTGACCGCATCAACAGATTCCCCTGATGCGGGAGAAAGTAGTTGAGCCGGATTGGGTGCCAGCGAACTCTCTCCAGTACCTGCAAAGAAAAATTTCCAAACGGGTGATGTTGCTGTAAGGCTTGTTTTGGTTGATTTAGAGACTACCGACCAAGCATAGGTCTCCCCTGCTACTAAACTGATTAATGCTGGGCTTGTCGTTGCTGCCTTCGTTTCCGTTACATTCGTTTTAAGATTCGTAATCTTGATTTCATAACTTGTTGCAGATGTTACTGGTGTCCATGTTAGCTGAACTTGATTTGTATTCACCGCCTCCAAACAGGTCGTATTATTCAAGGGTTTGCTTAATTCCACTGCATCAGGTGCTTTTTCCGGCTGTGCTGGTGTAACTGGGGTTGGCGCTTCTGATGGCGCCGACCCGCAAGAAATCATGAAAAAACAGAAAACTAGGATAATGCTATATCGAATCATTTTTTAACAATTTTGGCTTGTTGATTGACTGTGTTTCCATGAACCTGAACGAGGTATATACCTGTAGAAACAGCGCTCAGGTCTAATTTGACTATTCGATTCGCATCAGGTTCATGATGCATCGAAACGACTTGTGACCCATTCAGATTAAACATGGTAATTTGAACCTCGCGATCTTGGCCACCTATATAAATGTTTAAGTCATTTTCGCAGGGATTGGGGAAGCAGCGGATTTGCTCCGACTGGAATATTTCCTTGTAAAAGTTTCCTTGACAGGCATGATCAGTCCAAACCTTAATCAGGTTGGACCCTTTTTCTAATGCAGCAGACCATGTATCTCCTTTAACTTCATAGATCTTTTGGTTCAATTGAATGTAATATTGTTTGGACCCTGATAATGCTAATTCAATACTATTTTTATCCGCACTTATAACGGATTGCACGATCAAACTAGCCGGTTCTGTGATTTGAAAATCAAATCGTTGGCTGTAGTTTTTTTGTCCTTCAATGCTGATGTTCAACTGGTAGGTACCAATAGCCAATTTGTCTAATAATTGACTTACACCGACACTTGATTTGATCGTTTGAGTGAAATTTGAAGGCCCTTTGACATCCAATAGATACGTATATTTCTTATCTACAAAATCAATTTTCATTGCTCCATTGCTCATACCTGGACAGGTGGTAGCGAGCATTTGTAAAACATAGTTATTCACTGGCATATTAAATACTTCGCAGCCATTAACATCGACTTTTGCCCCAATCGGTGTTGCTGGACATAGATCGAGTGTATCGGGTACTCCGTCACCGTCTGAATCATTGAATAATTTGATGAGTGGAACCTTTGGGAATTCCCGGAATAAAACCTGATTGGTTGCCGCTGAATCATTGCCCATCCATTGATTCAGCAAGGAGCCGTAAACTTGTCGGAAATCATAATTAGCACTTAATTCATCACTGATTTTATAATCCAAAGGAATTTTGGGATTATCTCCTATTACCCCGGCTTTCACTGAGTTTCCAAAAACAAACATCGGTGCCACTGTACCATGATCCGTTCCCGTACTTCCATTAGAATGAACTGTCCGCCCAAATTCAGAGAGCGTAACCCCTACAACGCGATCCCCTAAATTTTGAGCGTCCAAGTTTTTCATGAAAGTTACAATGGCATCATTCACTTGTTTCAACAAATAAGCATGTTGTCCTTTGGTCGAATCCTGCGTGTCGACTTGTTTGCTATGCGAATCAAATCCTGTCAGTTGGACCATGTAAACCCGCGTCTGCAATCCGCCCGAAATTAATTTTTGGACAATTTTAAACTGATTTCCCAGGTCATTTTCTGCAAAGGCGAAAGGTGTAGTACCTGAACGAAAGGCGGACTGAACGACTGAACCATACACCTGTGACTGTTTTCCGATGAGTTGTAAATAAGCCAAACGCGAACCCTGAATGGTGGCCGGATAGCTATTCACAAAGGGATTCATCAAACTATAGAATTGATCTGGATTGGAATAGACTAAACTAGTGAAGGAGTTTTGGCCTTGAAATAATAAACTTGATTCGCCACCTAATTCGATTGAAAGCGGATGTGGATATTGTTGATTTGGATAGGCGTTTGGGTAACTAGGATGTAGTTTTTCCAAATAACGCGCCATCCATCCTGAACTTACATATTGATCCGTATCAGTGCCCGACATCCAGATATCCGTTGATCGAAAATGTGAGAAATTGGGTTTGGTATATCCAACAGATTGAACAACCGCTAGTCTTTTTTCACTCAAAAGTGTATTCATCCCTGCCATGGATGGATGAAAGCCTAAGCTAGTACCCTCGACAGGTAAGTATTTGTTTTCAGGCAAAATAACGCTCGGCCGAATGGTTTTCAGTAAGCCATATTGTTCCATGGGCATCAGGGTATTCAAGCCATCGTTACCTCCATTGAGTCTTACAATCACTAATATTTTACCTGCTTCCGCGGTACTACTCAATAAATCTGAAAGTTCTAATTGACCTAAACCGGGCAAAAATGAAGGTATAGCCGCCAAATGGGCCATGTTATGTAAAAATTTCCGTCTGTTCATTCCCTGCATTAAAATAGTTGGGACTCTCCCATTTGATAAATGAAACCTAATCCTTTTGCCATCCGGTTTTGAATCGTGGCGCTATTTTCTGTTGATGGATTGGCGATATATGTGTTCCATAACTCAGTCCAATAATTCAAATTTGCATTTCCTTGCATGATTTGACTGATAATGAGTTGGCGATTATTAGCACTAATACTCATTCCGATGTGCCTATCGACGAGTTGGTCTACTAATCCCTCTAAATCGCCAGGATTGTTGAATTGGCGTAAATAGTTCGCCAAATTTGCTCGGAGTTGTCCATAGGTTTTTGTTGAGCTATTGTAGTAGACTCCTTGTCCCCAGTTAAATAAACTGTCAGTCAACTGCGCACGTTTGATAATCGTTTCTGAATTGATCCAAAACAAGTCGTATGCAGGTTCTTGGTAATAAGCAGGCCAACCGGACACACTGGGAGGGTCACCTATGTTCATTCCTAAACTTATCATGGCATTTTGTAATCCATTAAAGCGTTTGAACTCATAATAGATACCATCGCTGCCTTTTGGAAAAGGATTATAATTGTTATCAAGCAAAGGAAGATCAAATTCTTTCAATAGTCCTACCACGAAATCGAGTGGTGATTTTACCATGGATTTGAAATACATGCTGTCATAGAAATGTTCACTGAGTAATAGTGTTCGCAAGACAGGCAAAATTTCAAATTTGGCATCTTTGAAAATTTTGGCAAGCGGCGTAATGATGAGATCCTCCGTAGATTGATCGATGTTTGGGTTGACGAAGAAACGGTAGATGCGCCGACAAATATATTTTGACATTTCATCAGTAGCACAAATCATATCGATTGCTTCTCGCAATTCTCCATCGGCCCGATCCGGATTTGTGGAGCCACTGATTTTTCGGTTACCATAAAATTCTGAGAACTGTTTATCGCCCGTATCGTGGGCACTCAGGTTGTTTTTGACAATAGCCCGTCCTTCAGTCGTTTTGGTTTTCTCCCAATCGAATTGCCAACCCGTTAACAGACGTGCCATTTCGGACACATCTTTTTCCGTATATTTTGAATTGGGGCCCTTTCCTACTGTAAATAATTCTTGCAATTCACGTGCATAATTTTCGTCAGGAGCATATTTGTTATTTTGATTTCCGTTCAAGTAAATCAGCATGGAAGGATCAATCGTAACTTGGTAAATCAACTCCTTGAAATTGCCCAACGATAGGTTGAACAACGTATTTACATAATAAAAGGCATTTTTAGAGATACCTGCATTTTGAATAGAACTAACCAAAAGGTTGTTGTAGAAAAGCACCATGCGCCAATGAATGGAGGTCGACTGCTGGTTAAATTGTTTCAACATCCAGGATTTCAACGAAACCCATCGCGCACCCCCTTGATTAACTTCCAAGGCATTTACCCAAACAGCACCTCTCGCGACATCATTTTTAACCTCATCTGGGTTGTCGATAATATCCAAATAATAATCGTTAATGGGTAGGTCAAATGCTTTTTCGGGACTTAGCAGCATGTCTACACAAGCGCTTAAGGATAGATTTTGAATTTGGGTATAACTAGTATGACTATAACCGATCAATGTTCGTTGGAGTAAATGTTTTTTTTGAGAAGTGCCAAATTCTCCCGTGTAAATGTTAAGGCCTTTGGTGGAATTTAGGCTTCGGTCTTTTTGGAGGCCGATGCTTTCCCAGGACACATTTTCCTTTTGGAAAAGTGAAACCAAGTCGGGTTGTTTGATTTTGTCCGTTGGAACGTTTTGATTCATTTTATCAAATAATTTTGTTTCTTGCCGACATGAAGCGACGCGATTTTGTTCAATATTTATGCCCTTCCATGGCGGTTTTGACCCTAGCAAATGCATGTGTGCAAGTGGATGAACCTGTAACGGTATTGTCTACGTCTGAAATACAAGAATTCGAACGGGTATCGACCAAATACAACGGTGAAGGGTATTTTCAGGAAGGAAATCAGGTTTTTGTGAACTTGTCAAATCCAGCCTATTCAAAACTAGGAAACAATTTAGGATACGTCAATATTTTGGATGCGGGGGTCCTACTCCTCCGAACCGATGAAAAAACCCTTAAAGCCTTCAGCAATTGCTGTCCTCATCAAGGAATTCGAGGTGCATGGGACCTTGTAAATGGTCGTTTTAGGTGCGATAATCATGGGAATTCCTACAATGTTAATGAGGTAAATGTTGTGTCATGTAGCTCAAACAGTGTTTCGGGAGGATTGCAACGTTTTCAAGTGCTAGCCTATCAAAATTATCTCAAAATCACGAAAGGGTAAGCAGCATTTGACTCATACAATAGAGAATCCAAATGAGTCCAAGCTTGTCCAAATGAGTTCAAGTGCAAAATTTCGGGTCTAATTATCAGCTATTTAGCTTCTGTTATTTTTAATTTTTAGCAAAATCATCATGAAAAATAGTATCTTGATTGGAGGTTCTAAAAATGATTTATGCCAGCATCAATTCCGATTTCTGTCCATGAGAAAAAGTGGTTTTTAAAATTGATTCATGAAGTTTACGGCATTCAATTAGTTGATGCCTATGCATGCCAACGCTTCAGTGAGGAACTTTTAACGCGTGCTCGAATCTCAATTTCGTATAATACGCTTCGTCGACTTTTTGGGATTATTAAAGGTTCCAGTCAAGCCTCCCGATTTACCTTGGACAGCATCAGTAAAAGTTTAGGATATGCTGATTTTGCTGCTTTTCAGCTAGCCGTGAATCAATTTGAAGTCGATTTCTTTAATGATGTCTTGATTTTAAATCGCTTACGAATCCAACATGACGATCAGCTCATTTTACGCATCGTTCAAGATTTTCAGTTTGAGTCAACGGATGAAGTCTATCAATTGAAATCCATCGTGGATTTGTGTATCGAGGTGGAGAACTTTGATTTATTGAAGGCTATTTTTGAAACTAAATTTGACCTACAAAATGTTGAAACGACATGGAAGCTCTGCGCAGCTTTTCAGTCGATTTTCATTCAGAGCAAACAAGGTAATCAATCAGTGATAGATTTTGTTGCTCAGTTAATGCCTGAGAATGAAATGGCTCAGCGAATTTTGTTACAACTCTATGTAGATGAGGAGGCGCTGACGGGATATTATGGGCGTTGGCTTAAGCTTGCTTCTTGGTGCCTCGTGGAAGATATGGAGCTATTCCAGCAATTACTTTTAATTCAATTGGCCGTTTTGCAGCAACAAAATGCACCTGCGATGGAATTATTAGATCGTTGTAATGTGCTTATAGTGGAAAATAAGGTTGTTTATCATCCGATTCTTAAGGGCCGATTGGCTGCATGGAATTTAATGCTGAAAGATGACAGTGAAATGTGTTTAAGCTTGTTTGAAGGCCTTCAAACAGTAAAAGACAAATTGTTTTTTTTGGTGTTTTTTTATCGATTGCAGGAGGTTTTTGGGAGAGAAATTACACGAATAGATTTGATTGAACATTATCGTTTTGATGAATTAAGAATTATTTTCACGTTCGTTGAGAAGCAAAATTTAAATGTCTATTATTTATTGAGGGCGAGGTATTGGCTTTTGAAAAATAATAAAGGTCAAATGGCTTTGGCATTGCAGAAATTTAATCCCTTGTATAAATATTCTTGTTTATATCCATGGCTAGATAAGCAATGGAATGATTTAAATGCTAATCTGTAGTCGATGCTAGGAATATTCATGGTTTTTTTGAGTGCTTTTTTCTATGGATTTAGCAATGCTTATTGGAAAATGGTCGTTGCCGATCGACCCTTTCTGCCCATTATTTTTAACCGTGGAATTTATTCGAGTAGCTTCTTTTTAATTTGTTGTCTGATAGATGAAAATTTTAGCGTTTTCGAACCTTGGTTGGGAGCTTCTCCAGCCTTATCAATTTCGCATGTAGGTTTAAGCATAGCACTATGTCTTTTCAGTGGAATGGGTTTGTATTTCTTTGTCAAATCGGTCAAAGAATCTGATGTTTCGCTGGTGGTTCCATTATCTTCTCTAAACGTTTTTGGTTTACTGACAGCTGTCTTGGTTTTGGGTGAGACTTGGAAATACGTCTATAATTGGGCTTTTTTAGCTGTTTTATTAGGTTTGTCCGCTATATTTTGGCAGGAAATGCGATTTAAATCATCGCAACAGCTTTTTCGTTCCTTGTTGGGAGGTCTGTTGGCTTCGTTTTTTTGGGGGGTGTCCTATACCCTATTTAAGTATCCTATAGCGTGGTTGGGTGTCTTGAGATTTACTTTTCTATTGGAGTTCAGTGTCACCTGTTTGGTAGGCTTGCTTTTATGGGTTCAGGGCGTTCGTTTGGAATATTTACATCAAAGACCCATTCAGATTTTGGCACTTTGTCTAGTGATGGGTTCCGTGCTTTTGCATATAGCCTATCAATATGCGAGAATTACGCAGATTGTATTTGCAGGAAAATTCCAAATGATTATTTCTTTGCTGGTGGGGCGGTTTTTATACCGAGAAAAGTTAAGTTTTTATCATTGGTTAGGGATATGCCTATTAATTGCGTCTATCTATTTGATCTCTTAAATGTAACGATACCTCTTAACTCTTCACTCTTATCTCCTACCAATTGTATCTTTTTGATAAAAAGTCCCTACAATTCAGAGAATCATTTTTTCCCTTCAAACATTCTCTTATTTTTGTAACTCATTTTAACCTAAAAACTTATTAACGATGAAAATGAACAAATCGCTCAGCTTCGTGCTTGGCCTTTGTGCGGTCGTATCGATTGCACTGGTATCTTTTAAATTTGCAGATAAACCTTTTGGAGGACTAGCGCTTTACACCGTGCGTACGGAGATGGGCAAAGATGCGCGTGCGACGCTGAAGGCGGTTGCGGATGCGGGTTATGTGAACATCGAATCTGCGGGTTATAACAATGGAAAGTTTTACAACCTCTCTCCTGCTGATTTTAAGGCATTGTTGGACGAAATGCATTTGAATCCGATTTCAGCACACCAAGGATCGGTTAATTTTGAGAACATCGACCAACAAATTGCTGATTTGAAAACGGCGGGTTTCAAGTATTTTGTTGTTCCAGTTCCTCCAATGGGCTTATTTACTTTTGATGCTGTGAATAAGAAAATGGCCATGAAAGGTGGCGCGAAGAATTTGGCTGAAATTTTAGACAAATTGGGTGAGAAGTGTCATGCGGCAGGTTTGGAGTTATTGTACCATAACCACGATTTTGAATATGTGAAAGATGCAGAAGGCATTGTGACGATTGATTATTTATTAGAGCATTGCAATCCGAAATATGTGAATTTCCAAATGGACATCTATTGGGTAACGAAAGCAGGTGCTGATCCAGTTGACTACTTCAAACGCTATCCAGGCCGTTTCAAATTATGGCATGTGAAGGACATGGATGATCAAGGTCGTTTCGCGCCAGTAGGCAAAGGACATATCGATTTCAAACGTGTGTTGGCAAATGCCAAATTAGCAGGTATGAAATACTACTATGTAGAACAAGATGCTTGTGTGAACGAAACACCGATGGAGGCGATCGTTATTTCGCACAAAGGTTTGGGTGAGATTGGGTTCAAATAGGAACTCAACTTATTTTAATTGGAAATCCCCACGAGCGATCGTGGGGATTTTTTATAACTTATCGTCTCAAGATTACCATGTTATTTTCTATGAATATTCGGTAGTTATATTTTGATATAAGCAAGTTTCGAATTTGATGAGTTATTGGAATATCCCATGTATTATTTGTAAATCTAAATCTGGGAAACTCGTGTTGGTTGGCTCTGGCCCAATCTTTAAGCGTCATTCGTTTAAACAAATTTTCCTTTAGAGTAATTTCTATAAAATGTTTCATGGCCTTAATTAAGTTCAGGTAGATGCTTTTTTTTCCAATCGATTCTAAATGAATCGTAGTCTTCTTTGCCTTCAGGTTGAGTTAATTTCCATTTTTTATATTCTTCGATTCTTGGTGCACTTCTTCTTGCTGTGGGCGATGGAGAGAAAAGATCAATAAGTTCAATTGTCCGACCGAATATATTTATTTCGTTTACGTGCCCTTCAAATTTTACTTTAATTTGTAATTTTTCTTTAAGCCATTTTTTGAAAAGGTTTTTAGCAGATTTTGAACCTCCAAAACTCGTAAAATAGATTCGTTCAATAGTACTTTCTTTAATCCAGTTTTCTAAAAAAGGATTTAGATCATTTAAGTCAATTCTTCCCATTTGTTCATCCGTGCTGAACCTTTCTACATGGGTTTGAAATACCATATCAGTAATACTAATTTTAAATTGCTTTTGCCAGGCTAAAATATCATCAAGTTTAACTTGATTGTTGTTATATAGTCTAGAATTTGGATATACCTGATCCAAAAAACGCCAAAATTCATTCATGTTGCCATAAAAATAGTTTAGTGTTCCTTTGTATGGCATTGGCGGATGAGTCCCTATAATTAAGT
>CALLKB010000084.1 GCA_938008575.1 uncultured Cytophagaceae bacterium
CGCTTTACAGCAGCAGCTTTGCCAAAAACATTAAACTGGGCAACTTCGACGATAATCTACCGGAGATTGCGCAGGCCGACTGGATCATGGAGGTCGTCGTGGAAAATTTAGCGATCAAAAAATCGTTGTACGACCGCGTCGAGCAATTCCGTAAACCCGGTACCTTGATTACTTCGAACACTTCAGGCATTCCTATTCACTTGATGGCAGAAGGACGTTCAGAAGATTTCCAACAACATTTCTGCGGCACACACTTTTTCAATCCGCCTAGGTATTTGCGTTTATTGGAGATTATTCCAACCGCCAAAACTGACCCTAACATCATTGAATTCCTTTTACAATTCGGTGAAACCCAATTGGGCAAAACGACCGTATTGTGTAAAGACACACCGGCGTTCATCGCGAACCGCATTGGTGTTTATTCGATGATGCAAACGATGAAGGTTGTTGAGGAATTGGGATTAACAGTCGAGCAAGTGGATAAGTTGACCTCGAAAGTCGTAGGCCGACCGAAATCCGGAACCTTCCGTTTGTCGGATGTCGTGGGTTTAGATACCACGGTTCACGTAGCGAATAATCTGAAGCAAGCATTGACTAATGATGAAAGCAAGTCGATTTTTGATTTGCCCAACATGCTTCAAAAATTAATGGACAACAAATGGCTCGGCGATAAAACCGGCCAAGGATTTTACAAGAAAACCAAAGAGGCTGGCAAAACAGTCATCTTGAGTTTAGACTTACAAACATTTGAATACCGCCCGGCGCAGAAGGTTTCTTTTGAGACCTTGGAGCGTACAAAGGCCATCGACAAATTAGCGGATCGCTTTGCAGTCTTATTGGCCGGCAAAGATTTAGCAGGAGAATTTTACCGCAAAACATTTCTAGATGGCTTCCGTTATGCCTCCATGCGCGTACCCGAAATCGCGGATGATTTTGTCAAAATTGACCAAGCCATCTGTGCAGGATTCGGTTGGGAAATGGGCATTTTCGAAACCTGGGACGCGATCGGTGTGCAAACGGGAATCGAGCTCATGGCTGCAGAAGGCATTCAACCCGCGGCATGGGTAACGGAAATGCTGCAAGCTGGGCATACAAGCTTCTACCGAGTTCAAAACGGCGAGCGTCAATATTATGACATTCATAGCAAGTCCTATCAAACCATTCCAGGATCGAATAAGCAGATCAATTTACAAATTCTAAAACCGACCAAAACCGTTTATAAAAACGACGATGCGAGCATCATCGATATCGGCGACGGCATCATCAACTTGGAATTCCATTCGAAGATGAATACGATGGGACAAGGCGTTTTGGAAGGTGTTCAAAAAGCGATTGATCTAGCTGAAAAAGATTACCGTGGATTGGTCATCGGAAATGAAGGCGTTGAAGCGTTCTCGGCAGGAGCAAATTTGGGCATGCTGTTTATGTATGCAGCCCAACAAGAATTTGATGAAGTCAATCAGATGATTGCCATCTTCCAAAAAACCATGATGCGCGTGCGTTATTCATCCATTCCGGTGGTAGTCGCTCCGCATACCTTGGCGCTAGGTGGAGGAACAGAGATCAACTTGCATGCCGACAAAATTGTGGCTCATGCGGAATTGTACATGGGATTGGTGGAAGTGGGTGTAGGTTTAATTCCAGCCGGTGGGGGTACAAAAGAAATGGCCTTGCGGATGGGCGATGCCCGAAGAAAAGGCGACGTTGAACTCAACCGTTTGCAAGAAGCCTTCATGAACATAGCTACGGCGCGCGTGAGTACATCGGCGCATGAGGCTTTGGAAATGAATTATTTGCGCAAGGAAGATCGCATTGTGTTGAACAGAAGCCAACTCATTTCGGAAGCGAAAAAAGAGGCAATCGCATTAGCGGATGCGGGATACGTGCAACAGCAACAAAGAAGCGATGTTTGGGTAGAAGGAAAACAAGGTTTGGCCTTGTTTAAAGCCGGGATTCAAGGCATGTTGATGGGTAAATACATCTCCGAACACGATGCCTTAATCGCAAATAAACTAGCTTATGCGATTTGTGGTGGCGATTTAGATGCACCGCAAATGGTCACAGAAGAATACTTACTCGACTTAGAGCGCGAGGCATTCTTATCGCTTTCGGGCGAACGCAAAACTTTGGAACGAATCAGTAGCTTATTAAATGGAGGTAAACCTTTAAGAAATTAATCATGAACGCATATATCATAGCAGGTTACCGCACCGCGGTAGCAAAAGCAAACAAAGGTGGATTTAGAACCATGCGACCAGATGATTTGGCGGCAGAGGTAATCAAACATTTAATGGCGCAAGTTCCTTCCGTGGACCCTGTACTCGTGGAAGATTTAATCGTGGGTAACGCGATTCCAGAAGCAGAACAAGGGATGCAAATGGCACGGTATATTTCCTTATTGTCACTGCCAAAGAGCGTACCCGGATTCATTATCAACCGCTATTGCGGGTCGGGCTTAGAGGCCATTGCTTTGGCATCTTCCAAAATTGCGGCTGGCATCGCAGATTGCATCATTGCAGGTGGAACAGAATCCATGAGCATGTTACCTATGATGGGACATAAAACCGTATTGAATTACAACATTGCCTCCGAGCATCCCGATTATTACATCGGCATGGGCCTAACCGCCGAGGAAGTTTCCAAAAAATATGAAATCACACGTGACGAGCAAGATGCTTTTGCATTCGCCTCACATCAAAAAGCGCTAGCCGCACAAGCAGCTGGTCATTTTGATGCATCGATCGTACCCATCAACGTATCTGAAAATTATTTCGATGCAGCATCAGGCAAGAAAAAAACAAGAACCTGGACTGTTTCCAAAGATGAAGGTCCTCGGGCTGACACAACCATGGAAGCACTCGGAAAATTGAAACCCGTATTCGCCATGGGTGGAACGGTGACCGCAGGAAATGCTTCACAGACTTCTGATGGAGCAGCGTTTGTCTTAGTGGTTTCGGAAGCATTTGTCAAACAACATAAATTGGAACCCATCGCACGCATGGTAACATATGCCACAGCAGGCGTGGAACCAAGTTTGATGGGAATCGGTCCGGTAGAAGCAATTCCATTGGCTTTGAAAAAAGCTGGACTTTCTTTGCAAGACATCCAACAAATTGAATTGAATGAGGCTTTTGCAGCTCAATCATTAGCAGTCATGAAGACCTTGGGCATTGACCCGAGCATCGTGAATGTAAATGGAGGTGCGATTGCTTTGGGGCATCCACTGGGATGTTCGGGCGCTAAATTGTCCATTCAATTATTCGATGAAATGAAACGCCGCAACCAGAAATACGGCATGGTAACTGCCTGTGTGGGTGGTGGCCAAGGGGTCGCGGGGATTTATGAGCGACTTTAACTCCCTAGGCTAAAGCCTAGGGTTATCAAGTACCTAATAACCCCAGACTTCAGTCTGGGGCTCTACAGACTTAGTCTGGGGCACATCAACAAACTTTTTATAACCCCAGACTTTAGTCTGGGGCTCTACAGACTTAGTCTGGGAAATTCACCAACAATGACATCAACCGATTACATCCGCCTAGAATCTGAATACGGTGCCCATAATTACCATCCCATTCCCGTCGTCCTGACCAAAGGCCTCGGCGTACATGTTTGGGATGTAGAAGGCAAACAATACTTCGACTTTTTGTCGGCCTACAGCGCCGTCAATCAAGGGCATTGTCATCCGCGCTTAATACAAGCTATCACGGATCAAGCCCAAAAACTCACCTTGAGTTCGCGTGCCTTTCACAATGACCAATTAGGATTAACCGAAAAAAAACTCGCAGAGAAATTCGGTTATGAGAAGGTATTGTTGATGAATACGGGCGTAGAAGCCGGAGAATCCGCAATCAAATTAGCCCGTAAATGGGGGTATGAAGTAAAAGGCATTCCAGCTAATCATGCCCAAATCATCGTCGCCGAAGGGAATTTCTGGGGTAGGACCATTGCGGCAATTTCGTCCTCAACGGATCCTAGTAGCTATCACAACTTTGGTCCATACGCACCAGGATTTATCAAAATTCCATACAATAATTTACAGGCCTTAGAGGAAAAATTACAAGACCCAAACGTTTCGGCCTACATGGTCGAACCCATTCAAGGGGAAGCTGGGGTTGTTTTACCCGATGCAGGTTACTTGAAAAAAGCCGCCGACCTGTGCAAAAAACATAAGGTTTTATTCATCGCCGATGAAATTCAAACGGGCCTCGGTCGGACAGGCGCGTGGTTAGCTTGCCACCACGAATTCGTTCATCCCGATATTCTATTGTTGGGCAAAGCTTTGTCGGGTGGATTCATGCCCGTTTCTGCCGTATTATGCAGCGATGAAATCATGCTAACAATTAAGCCCGGCGAACATGGATCAACCTTTGGTGGAAATCCTTTGGCATGTACGGTAGCGAATGTGGCCATCGACATTTTGGAAGATGAGGATTTAATTGAGAACGCGGAAAAACGCGGACACCAATTGATGCAATTCCTACAAACGTTAAAAGCCAAAACAGCTTTAATCCGTGAAGTGCGAGGAAAAGGTTTATTGTGTGCAATCGAAATCAATACCGACGAAGATAGTCCGGTCGCATGGGAAATATGCATGGATTTTATGCGCGCAGGCCTTTTGGCAAAACCAACCCACGGCAATAAAATCCGATTGGCACCACCTTTGACCATTACGAAAACCGAGATGAATCAAGCCTGCGATATCATTGAAAAAGTCTTCTTGGGATATTAATGAATCTCGAAACAACGCATCGAAATTCCCCCGTAAACGAGCTGCTCGTAAGTCGTATAGACTTGCTCGTCTTTACGTGCCAGCGCCAAACTGTACAACAAGGGAATGTAATGATCTGGTGTAGGAACTGAATAACGTCCACCCGGTGCGCGTTCGTAATCGAGTAATCCTTCGACGTTTTTGTCGGCAATTAATTTCGCCGACCACACATCAAATTCCTGAGCCCATTCGTAGCCAAAGTTCTCTTGACCCGAGCTCAAATTAGGTACGCTGGCTTGCAAATTGTGCACAATATTGCCACTTCCTAATATAAGCACCCCTTTTTCACGCAAAAACTGCAATTCACGCGCAAGCGAAATATGGTAAGCTAATGGCCGAGAATAGTCAATCGACAATTCGAAACAAGGAATATTATGTTTGGGAAACAAATGACATAACACCGTCCACGCGCCGTGGTCTAAACCCCACTCAGTCGTAGGCTGCACCGATTTCACCTCGTCTGCTAAGGCGGAAGCAAAGAATGGACTGCCGGGTGCAGGATATTGGAATTGATGTAATTCGCGGGGGAATCCACCGAAATCATGAATCGTTTCTGGTTGTGGGGAAGCCTGAACAAAAGTTCCTCCACGGGTCAACCAGTGCGCTGAAACAACCAATACAGCCTGTGGTGGCGCGATAGAAGCACCTAACTGATTCAAAGATTGCGTAAATGGATTGTCCATTAACGCATTCATCGGACTGCCATGCCCGATAAACCAAACGGGCTGACGATCCGATGAACGTAATTCAATGGGTAAAATCGACATGATTAGCGATTCATAGATACCAAGAACTCTTCGTTATTACGCGTACCTTTCATTTGCTGTTGCAAGAATTCCATGGCCTCTACCGAGTTCATGTCCGACATGTGCTTGCGCAAAATCCAAACGCGTTGCAATACTGCTGGATCCATCAATAGATCCTCACGACGCGTACCAGAAGCCGTTACATCAATCGAAGGATAAATACGGCGGTTGGCCAATTTACGATCCAATTGCAATTCCATATTACCCGTACCTTTGAATTCCTCAAAGATTACCTCATCCATTTTCGAACCGGTTTCAATCAAGGCCGTTGCGATGATAGTCAACGAACCGCCATTCTCCACGTTACGAGCC
>CALLKB010000085.1 GCA_938008575.1 uncultured Cytophagaceae bacterium
ACAAATTACAAACTTTTAGATTGGCTATTATTTCCTTTAATTTGGGGAATGATTGTATATCGATTACCTCTTTATAAAAAGTACCTACATCAACCTCAATAACATGAAACTAAGTTTAACGCAAAAAATCATCATTGGATTTGTCTTAGGACTCGCTTTAGGTGAATATCTATTTATTACCCTTTCTCCAGAAGTAAGCCACGATATTGCGAGTAAAGTTCAAGTGATCTCCAAGATCTTTTTGCGCTTAATCAAAATGATTGTAGGCCCATTGGTCTTTTGTACCTTGGTCGTAGGTATTGCCAAATTAGGCGATTTCAAGGCCGTGGGACGTATCGGAATCAAAACCATTGGCTACTTCTATTTTGCAACCATTTTATCATTAGTCACAGGATTAGTGGTGGTGAATGTAACCCAACCGGGTAGCTTGCAATCTTGGCCTAAACCTAGCGCAGGTACAGAAACGGGCATAGATGCTAGTAAAGCAAAGAGTTTAGAAGATTTCATCTTACATATCTTTCCTGACAGTTTCTTCAAAGCATTAGCTGAAAATGAAATTCTCCAAATTGTGATCTTCTCGCTATTCTTCGGAGTTGCCTTGGGATCCATCGGTGAGACAGGAAAACGCCTTATCCATGTCATTGAAAACTTGGCTGAAGTGGTTTTCAAAATGGTGAATTATGTAATGGAAGTAGCACCTTATGCGGTCTTTGCGGCGATGACAACCGTGGTGGCCAACAAAGGTTTAAGCATTCTCATCAGTTATGGTTACTTGATGATTTGTTTCATGGGCGGACTTTTGTTCTTTACAACTGTCATCCTGTGGATTATCGCAGCAGTCAATGGAATCAATTATTGGAAATTGATCAAAGAGTTAAAAGAAGCTTTATTGATCTCCTTTTCTACCGCTAGTTCAGAAGCTTCATTTCCGCAAACCATTGCGGCTTTGGAGAAATTTGGATGTAGCCGCCGGATTGTAGGATTTGTATTGCCATTAGGTTACAGCTTCAACCTGGATGGTTCGATGTTGTACATGACCTTTGCAACGGGCTTTATTGCACAAGCCTATGGAGTCCATTTAAGTATGGAGCAACAAATCACTATGTTATTAACCTTGATGATTACGTCCAAAGGTATAGCAGGTGTACCTCGCGCGTCCCTTGTCATCATTGCAGGGACCTTAACCATGTTCAATTTACCTGCTGAAGGAATCGCCTTATTATTGGGTGTGGATCCATTCTTAGATATGGGTAGAACGGTGACTTCAGTCGCTGGAAATGGTGTAGCGACTTGTGTGGTTTCGAAGTGGGAAGGAGAATTTACGCCTACTACTTAATTTCAAACGTCATTTGAACCGCTTTGCGGGCTGGAAAAATGGATGCGATAAAGGTGATGATGATGACGGCAACGGCTGTCCAAACAAAATCCATTGCATGCATTTGAATCGGGTAGGCATCAATTAACGCATTGGGAATACCAAGTGGAACAATCCCAAATTGTTGTTGGGCCCATGCCAAAACAAAACCAAGTAACATTCCCACGATTGCACCCGAAAAGCTAATGATTAAGCCTAAGTAGAGGAAACTTCTCAACAATTGTTTCGGGCTGATTCCCATGGCCATCAGTGAACGAAGGTCTTTTCGTTTTTCAATAACCAAAAGCGATAGCGAATAAAAGAGTGTAAAAGAGGCTATTCCCATGACGAAAGCCATGATTAGAAATACGAATAGTTTCTCGATTTTGATGGCTTTCAATAAAAGCGCATGTTGTTCATCACGCGTTTGAACCGTATAATTCCGACCTAATATTTGGCTAATTTGTTCCTTGACTTGCGTGTCTTTGACATCATCCTTCAATACAATTTCATAGGCTGATCGCATCCCTTCGGAACCCACGAGCGCTTCCATCCATGTTAGCGGAACGATAACAGTTTGATTATCAAAATTCTGTTCCACTTCTAGGACAGCCGATGGAAAAAAGGTTTGACTCCGAATCGTGTTTTCGTTGAGCGAGAAACGGCGAAGGCGATTATGATCTGGATACCACGCTTGAATAGGTTCAACCGTATTTTCAAAACTCATACCCATATTCAAAAACACCCCAATTCCCACGAATGCGAAAGCCTGCGTGGAATCCCCTAGAAAATACTCCCCTTCCACCACTTGTTTCTTAAGGCGATTGGCAGCAAGATATGAGGAATCTACCCCTTTGAATCGAACAACCAATTGTTTTTGATCGAAGCGAATAAGTCCTTGATCTTCTAATACTGGATTAATGTAAGCGATACCCGGGATGGCACGAATAGAGGCTAATTGGGAGGCATTCAATTGTACTCGTTGCTGTTCCGCGGACAATATGCGCAAATCGGGATCAAAGGTTTTGAACAACCCTTTTTGGAAATCCTCCAAACCATTGAAAACAGACAAAATTAGGATAAGCGCCATCACTTCGATTCCCACACTAATCATGGAAATACGGGAAATGAGGGAGATAAAACTCGCCTTACTTTTTGAAAAAAAATACCTTTTTGCAATAAATAAGGATAGATTCACGGGAAAGCGAATTATAATTCTTCAGATGGAATTCCGTCAGATGGCGGAATAACTAAACCCTCAAACAAGGCTTCGATTTTAGCAGCATAAGCAGCTGTATCATCCAAATAAAAACCTAAATGGGGAATAATACGCGCTTGTTTACGGATTCGATTTGCCAAAGCATTGCGAATGGCTTTATTCTTTTCAGATAATGAATACATGATTTGATTGACATCGTCGGCCAACAAGAAACTCAGGTAAACACGAGCAACCGATAAATCTGGACTCACTTTTACATCCGTCACCGTGACCATCGCGTTGCCGAACAGCTCTCTAAATTCTTTTTGAAAGATATCACTTAAATCCTTTTGGATTTGTCTCCCAAACTTTTGTTGACGTTTACTTTCCATATTTGCTCCGATGCTTTTCTACTCAAAAATCTCACAAATTTCACAATAATAATTGGAATCACCGTAATTTAGCGAATTCAAAATTCAATTATGTTCCAATTTCTACGTTCTAACGCATCTATTCCACTAATAATCATGTTGGTGATCTGGGGATTGGCAACATTTCTGTTTGTTCAGGCAGACATCGAACCCTTTTATTGGGAATTAAAGAATCAATTGATTGGTCAAAAACTGAATGAGGGCTTTCGGATGTATCAAGATATCCGGGATAATTCAGGGCCATTAGCTGCTGGATTCTTCCAATTATTAGACGCTATGTCGATTCCCATGTCCATGAATGCCTACTGGGCAAGTGGGTTAATTATACTTCAGGCATTTATCTTTCAGCGAACCATTCAACGTTATGAATTAATGCCTCCGATGGGCTATTTGCCATTTTTCATCTATGCGGTATTTTTCCATTTCTCTTTGGAATTCATCATTCCCTCGGCAGCTCTGCTAGGCTTGACATTTCTGATATTGGCCTGGCAAGAAATCGTCAAACAACAAAGTACCTTGAATGTAGATGACCGGGTTTTCTTGATTGGACTTTTCATCGGCGCGGCGGGACTTTGTTACCCGAGTTACTTTCTGTTTATCTTTTGGGGGATTTTAAGTTTGGTATTTTATTCAGGTATCAATATCCGACAAATGCTCCTGGTACTTGTTGGCTTTCTCATTATCAACATCATCACGGGACTAGTCTATACTTACCATGGAAATTTCCCTTATTTAATTCAGGTATTCCAAAATTCAGCGATTCAATTCCATGCCCCAGCTTGGGAGCAATTAAAAGAGATTGCCTGGGCTTATATTCCTGCCTTCGGATTTGCCATTTATGGTTTTTGGAAAGTGGTCGAGAATCCCAAGATTAAATCGACGGGGCAGAAAGCGCAGCAAACCAATTTGATTTGGATCTTTACGAGCATCATAGCCATTTTCACATTGCCTGCCACATCGAGTAACAATGTGTTGTTCTTCCTACCGGCATTGGCTTATTTCAGTTTAAATAGCTTTTTCCTATTGAAGAAATATTGGATACGCGAAATGATGCTTTGGCTGATGTTGGCAATGACTTATTTCTCACTTCAATGGGATTGGAAGCTGCAAGAAAATAAGCGTATCAAAGCTTCTGAGATTTCACTTCGCAATGAAAAGTTGATGGTCTTAGGCCCCCAAATTGAAGCATATCGCTATAATCAGATGTCGGGCCCCTTTGTTAATTGGGAACTATCCAAATCCATTTTTAACGAATTGGATCAATTCAAAACAATCGTTCTATTGGATCAATACATGACCCAAGATCCACCAACGTATATCTATGATCCAACGGGGAAATTTAAGCGCATGCAAAACTACCTCCCCTATCTGCGCGTGCGATATAAGGAGACAAGCAAGCATTTATACAAACGTGTAATTTAGCAGCAGGCGATTTTACCTACGCGACCTGCATGGCGACCACCTTCAAAAGGCGTATCGATAAATGCTTGCAAACAAGCTTTGGCTTCTTCCAAAGAAATAAAGCGAACGGGTAAACAAAGTACATTCGCATCATTATGCTGACGAACCAATTGGGCTACTTCGACATTCCAAGCCAATCCGGCACGAATTCCTTGATGTTTGTTGGCTGTAATCGCCACTCCATTCGCACTGCCACAAAGCAAAAGACCGAAAGTCGACTCCCCACTTTCTACCGACTCCGCAACTGGATGCGCAAAATCAGGATAATCCACAGAATCAGCTGAATAGGTACCGCAGTCCTTCACAGAAATTCCTTGGGCTTTTAAAAAATCAATTAATTGATCTTTGTAATCAAATCCTGCGTGATCGCCACCTACGGCGAATGATTTTGCTAATGTCATAAAAAAGGAGTCAAATATTTTAACAAAGGTAAGCCGATATCACTTACATTTGCCAATGTTCAAACAGATAAATTATGACCGATCAATGGAGAGAAGATGAAGACCGTATTAAGAAGGTTTTCGGTGACAAAACCTGGGCTCAAATAAAATCAGAAGAGTCTTGGCGGATTTTTAAAATCATGAGTGAATTCGTCGAGGGAATCGACAAATTGTCTAAAATAGGCCCTTGCGTAAGTATTTTTGGTTCAGCTCGAACCAAGCCCGATGATAAATATTATCAAATAGCGGAACAAATTGCCGCAAAACTAGTCCGACACGGTTATGGAGTCATCACAGGTGGTGGACCCGGAATCATGGAAGCGGGCAATAAAGGGGCAAAAAGTGAACGGGGACGTTCAGTCGGATTGAATATTGAACTTCCTTTTGAGCAAACGCCAAATCCATACATTGACCACGACAAGAATATCAATTTTGATTTCTTTTTCGTTCGAAAAGTGATGTTTGTGAAGTATTCGCAAGGATTCATCATCATGCCGGGGGGCTTTGGCACCTTAGATGAAATGTTTGAATCGTTGACACTTATTCAAACACACAAAATAGGTCAATTCCCGGTTGTGCTTGTAGGAACGGAATATTGGACAGGCTTATTTGAATGGATGAAAACGACGATGGTCCAACATGGTAATATTCATGAAGAGGATTTAGAGTACTTCTCGATTGTCGATACACCAACGGATGCTGTCCGTATCATCGATGAATTCTACGCGAAATACTTATTAAAACCCAATTTTTAGGCCTTCGAAAAAAAGGCTTTCAATTCATTTAGCGGTAAGGCATTTAGGGTTAAGGCTTTCAATAAGCCTCCCTTTCTGCCAACCCGAACGCCATATTCCATGTCCTTCAGTCCTTCGATTTTATGTGCATCCGGATTGATGGAAACGAAGACACCTTTATCCATCGCCTCATAAATATGGCGCCAATCCAAATCCAAACGATAAGGGCTTGCATTCAATTCAATACTTACGCCGTTAGCTTTGCAGGCATCTAAAATCTTGCTTGTATCGATCGGATACCCATTTCTTGTTAATAACAAACGACCTGTTGGGTGCCCTAAAATACTCGTATAGGGGTTTTCTATGGCTTTGATCAGTCGGCCCATGGCACGTTCTTGATCCATCACCAATTGGGCATGTACTGAAGCAACAACATAATCAAAGGATGCCAAAATTCGGTCATTATAATCCAAACTTCCATCCGGCAAAATATCCGCTTCGATTCCCTTTAAAATCTGAAAATCAGTCCACTGTTGATTCAAGGCATCGATTTCGGCATGTTGGCGGATGATATCTTCTTCCTTCAATCCTCCCGCATAGGCCGCGTATTGCGAGTGATCAGCAATACCGAAATAGGTCAGACCTAGGGCCCGACAAGCCTCTGCCATTTCCAAAAGCGTATTCTTGCCATCAGAATAAGTTGAGTGATTGTGCAAACAACCTGTTAAATCAGCTAATTCAACGAGATCCACATTTTGGTGTTTGGCTGCCCATTCGAATTCCTTGAATCCTTCGCGCATCTCTGGAACGATAAAAGGAAGGTTTTGAGATGCATAAATCGATTCGACCGATTGAATATTTTTCTGTTGGAAAAAATTCACCTGTGCCAAATGCTCCGGATTCGAACCTAATTGAAATTGTAAACTACCTAATTGAGTTGCATCCGCAAAATGAATCTCAATGGGAATCAAATGCCCATCCAAATGTCCGCGCCAGGTAAACGGCGAGGATTGCTGGAAATCCGTTTGCATCCCCTCAATCCCCTCGATCAAACCCTGCGCACCGAACATGTCAGCAGTTTCCGCGATAAATACAAGGCTTGAAATCACTTCGCAATTTCGGCTCAATTCACCCGAAACTGAAATTTGAGGGAATAATGGCTCCAGCAAACCTAAGAGGTGTTGGCTTAATTTACCCGCCTTATCCAAACGTAATTTCCGGCTATTTTCTTTGAGAAATAAAATATAGGTTTTGACATTTTCTTGAATCGCTTTTCCAAATCCTTTGAGTTGTTCAAGCTGATTGGCATGACAGGCCGCCAACAAATCATCTAATTCTGTAATCCCCAATTCTCGCCAGATTACTCCAACCTTTTTAGGCCCTAAACCTTTAATTTTTAATATATCTAGAATCCCAGGAGGCGTTTGCTCGATCATGGCATCCATGTCGGCGCACGTTCCTGTTTGGGCAATATCTTGTACGATTTGAACAACAACCTTTCCTACCCCAGGAATGGCATACAGCGCATCTTGATCACAATTCGCAATGCGCCCTGCAAATTTATCTAAACCCCGTGCCGCAAAGCTGAGGTTTTTGCTTTTAAATTCGTTGATGCCATGCACATCCCACAATTTGACTAAGAGCTCGAGGGCATCTACAATTTGTTCGTTCTCCATGCTTAAAATAAAGACATTTGTTGGTTTAATCCGGCATAGCCTTCATGATTCAAAAGCCATTCTTTGCGCCATAATTCACCGGCATATCCGACCATCGCCCCGTTGGAACCGATGACCCTATGACAGGGGATGCGCAATAAAACTGGGTTTTGACCATTGGCATTCCCTACCGCTTGAGCGGCTTTGGCTTGGCCTATTTTAAGGGCAATATCCCGATATGTCCAGGCCTCCCCTGCAGGAATATCATGCAAGGCATTCCAAACTTTTTCTTGAAATTCTGTACCTAAATGTGGCGCAACAGCACATTTCCACACATAATTCTTTTGGGTAAAATAGCCTTGTAAATCGGTGAGAATCAGCTGCTCCAACTCGGGATTATCCGAGTGATTCTCTCCCATGTGTTCGACAAATCGAAGGCTCGAAATACCTTGTTGGGTATATTCCACTCGAATTGCCCCGATGGGACTCGCATAAAAAAGAAAGTTCAGTAAGACCATGATGCAAAATTACGCCCAAAATTGCGGTTTAAATTGTAAAATTTTGGTAATTAACTGAAATTTCCGACTAAGTTTTCAAAATACGTAAAGCCTGAGGACCAATTGTAAATTTAAAATTCTAAATTATTTGCATATCAAGCATTTAATCAAAATATCAAGCGTATGAATTTCACATTTGACCAATACGATACCGAGGGATTTTACGACGAAATGTTCAAAGAGAACGGCGAAGTTCGGCCGGGTTACACCCATTTCAAGGAACGCGTCGAGCAATTAAAACAAGAAGAATTTACCCGTAGGCAGCAATCAGCAGAGCGTGCTTTGATGGCCATGGGTATTACATTCAATGTCTATGCGGAAAACGAGGGAACCGAGCGCATCATGCCTGTGGATATTATTCCCCGCATTGTGGAAGCCAAGGAATGGGAGAAGATCGAAAAAGGGCTAATTCAACGCATTACTGCATTAAATCTTTTCTTGAACGATATTTATTCGGATCAAAAGATTATCAAAGACGGAATTATTCCCGCGGAAGTCATTGAGTCGTCAAAAGACTTTTTAAGACCTTGCATTGGGATTAAGCCTGCCAAAAACATTTACATCCACATCACGGGAACGGATTTAATTCGGGGAGCAGATGGCGAATACATGATCTTAGAAGATAATTTACGTTGTCCGTCGGGCGTTTCGTATATGATGGAAAACCGGGAATTATTGAAGCAAACCTTTCCAGAAGTCGTTGCAAAAACGCAGATTCGGCCGATTTCAGATTACCCACATAAGTTATTGGAAATGTTGCGATTCATCAGCGACCGACCGGAACCGACGGTGGTGGTGTTAACGCCCGGAATATATAATTCGGCCTATTTTGAGCATTCGTATTTGGCCCAACAAATGGGCGTTGAATTAGTGGATGCCCGGGATTTAGTGGTTCATGAAGGATATGTCAAAATGCGGACAACGAAAGGCTTCCAAATCGTGGACGTGATATACCGTCGGATCGATGATACCTTTTTAGACCCGACAGTCTTCAATCCTGATTCGATGATTGGGATTCCAGGCATTTTTGATGTTTATAAAAATGGGAAAGTCGCTATTGCGAATGCCCCTGGAACAGGTGTGGCTGATGACAAGGTGATTTACGCCTATGTTCCACGCATCATCAAATACTACTTGAATGAAGAACCGATCATTCAAAATGTCAAAACCTATATTTGTTCGGAAGAAGAAGATCGAGCTTATGTATTGGCCAATATTGAAAAATTAGTGGTTAAAGAGGCGAATGAAGCAGGCGGTTATGGCATGTTGATCGGCCCCAAATCGACCCAAGAAGAGCAAGAAAAATTCAAGGCGTTGATATTGGCGAACCCAAGAAACTACATTGCCCAACCTACGATTTCATTATCGCGCGTTCCTTGCTTGATCGATGACCATGCGGAAGGTCGGCATGTCGATTTGCGGCCTTATATCCTCTATGGCGATGGGGTGAAAGTAATGCCCGGAGGATTAACGCGGGTGGCCTTGCGAAAAGGTTCCCTGGTGGTAAACTCATCGCAGGGAGGTGGTTCGAAGGATACGTGGGTGCTTTATTGAGTTAAGAGGTAAGAGGTAAGAGGTAAGAGGTAAGAGGTAAGAGGTAAGAGGTAAGAG
>CALLKB010000086.1 GCA_938008575.1 uncultured Cytophagaceae bacterium
TGATATCATCGGCGTTTCGGCTTCTTTGGAATTACATGGATCTGAAATAGAAAAAGCAGTAACTGCTTTGGGTAGGAAATTTAAAGCCTATCAGGCTGATTTCTCCGACCGTGAATCTTTGTATGATTTTATCAAAGCGGTGTTGCATGATTTTCCTCGGATTGATATTTTGGTGAATAATGCAGGAACCATTTTACGTGATCCTGCTGCGGAACATTCCGACGAATATTGGGATGAGGTGATGGAAGTCAACCTGTCTTCCCAGTTTATTTTAAGTCGGGAAATAGGCCGTACCATGATTGCCCAGGGTTCAGGTAAAATTATATTCACCGCATCATTATTGAGTTTTCAAGGAGGTATCAATGTGCCCGGCTATGCAGCGAGCAAAGGAGGAATTGCACGCTTGACCATGGCTTTGGCCAATGAATGGGCGAGCAAAGGAATTAATGTCAATGCCATCGCGCCGGGGTATATATCCACAGATAATACGACAGCATTACGGGAAGATAAGGAGCGTAGTGCCTCGATTTTAGGTCGAATCCCAGCGGGGCGTTGGGGTGAACCTGCCGACTTCAAAGGCCCGATTGTTTTCTTGGCTTCTGAGGCATCTAATTATGTGCATGGAACGATTCTGACGGTAGATGGGGGTTGGATGGGAAGGTAGTTAAGAACTAAGAGTTAAGAACTAAGAGTTAAGAACTAAGAACTAAGAGTTAAGAACTAAGAACTAAGAACTAAGAGTTGAGAACTAAGTGTAAGTTTTGATAAATATATTTAGCCAACTCTTAACTCTTAACTCTTAACTCTTAACTCTTAACTCTTAACTCTTAACTCTTACCTCTAAAACGGGCTATTCAACGGATCAAAATCCTGCTCCGGAGGTAAATTCATTTTACTTCCTTTGAATACAGCATCTCCTCCACCCTGTTCAAAATTGGATGTTTGATCACCTAGATTACTTAAGTTAAAGCTTTCGCCTCCCTCAGCACCTCCAAACGGTTGGAAATCTAAATCACAATATTTCGTGAATTTTCCGATGAACTTCAACCACACGCTGTCCAAAGAACCGGAACGGTTTTTAGCCATGATAATCTCTCCCATTCCCGCTAAGGAATTTCCATTTTCGTCTGCTGTAATTTGATAGTATTCTGGTCGGTAAATGAACATAACCTGATCGGCGTCTTGCTCAATCGCTCCCGATTCACGAAGGTCGGATAATTGAGGTTTCTTATTTCCTCCACGTGTTTCAGTCGAACGGTTCAATTGCGAAAGCGCAATTACCGGTACATCAAGTTCTTTGGCTAATTGCTTCAATGCACGTGAGATTTGCGCAATTTCTTGTTCACGATTACCACTTGCTCCTTTGCCACCGTTATCACCAGTCATCAACTGCAAGTAGTCAATGACAATTAATTTAATGTCTTTTTGGGCCTTTAAACGACGACATTTGGCACGAAGCTCAAGAATAGATAAGGCAGGCGTGTCATCAACGAAGATCGGAGCCTCATATAAACGCTTAATTTTCGTATGTAATTGTTGCCACTCATGTGGTTCTAATTTTCCTTTACGAATCTTTTCTGCCTCAATTTCAGCTTCTGCTGATATGATACGATTGACTAATTGCACAGCACTCATCTCAAGTGAGAATAAGGCAACTGCATGGCCCCACTCTACGGCAGCGTTCCGACAAGCCGAAACGACAAAGGCCGTTTTACCCATACCTGGACGGGCGGCAATGATGATTAATTCTTGTTTTTGCCAACCGGATGTCAAGCGATCCAAATCCGTAAAGCCGGATGGAATACCTGTCATTCCACTTTTTTGTTGTTGCTTCTCTTCTAATTCTGCAACAGCTTTTAAGAGGATGTCCGACATACTCTCATAGTTCTTACGAATATTGGATTCTGCAATTGTAAATAACTCTTGTTCCATACGGTCCAAAATTTGGAACACGTCCGTCGTATCTTCATACGATAAACGTTGGATTTCCGAGGAAACATGAATCAATTGGCGTTTGATGTATTGCTCAATAATGATACGCGCATGAAATTCAACGTTTGAAGTTGAACTAACTCGCGATGTTAATTGAGCTAAGTAAGCAGTTCCTCCTGCTTTTTCTAAATCTCCTGTAGATTTTAAATGGTTGTTAACCGTTAATAAGTCAACCGGTTGGGATTGCTGGAAAAGCGCCTGAATGGCACCGAAAATTTTGGTATGTGCTTCTTTGTAAAAACTATCCGGTTTAAGCAATTCGATCACATTCGCCAAAGGCTCTTTTTCAAGCATCAATGCACCTAACAAAGCTTCCTCTAAATCAACCGCTTGCGGAGGTAATTTGCCTAAACCTAAATCACTTAGCCGTTGTGGCATATTTGACCGATTTGAGCTATTAATCCCCTGTTTGCCCTTGTTGAAAGTTTGCGATGTGTTATTCGAATCCATAAGTACAATTTTACAATTTTTTATCAAAAATATCACCTTGTTGGTGAGATAAAATTTCAATCTTTCTCTATTTTAGTACTTTATTTCCACATTAAAATCTTGCCTACTTGTTAGAGAAAATTATTTCCTTGTCGGACATCTCCCTAATCGAATTTTTAGGGGTTTCGAATTCCAATTTTCAGCTTTTGACAGAAGCTTTTCCACAAACTAAAATCATAGCACGTGGCGATCAATTAATCATTCGTGGTTCTGATGATCAAATGGCCTTGGTCGAGGCGATTGTTAATCAATGTATTCAACATTTGAATAAGCACAATGCTTTTACGGCCGTTCACATGAAGGCCTACATTGAGTCTATTTTGAATCCTACGGGGGAAGAAATAGAGACTCCATGGGTAGAAGACAAAGATGTGCTTTTGTTCGGAAATAAAGGGATTGTGATTAAGGCCAAAACGCCTAACCAACGAAAATTGGTTGACGCAGCGACGAGCAATGATATCGTTTTTGCGATTGGACCTGCGGGTACGGGTAAAACGTATACAGCTGTTGCGCTAGCAGTTAAAGCCTTGAAAAACAAAGAAGTAAAGAAGATTATCATAACTAGGCCTGCCGTAGAAGCCGGTGAAAATTTAGGCTTTTTGCCAGGAGATTTAAAGGAAAAAATTGACCCCTATTTAAGGCCAATTTATGATGCTTTGGATGATATGATTCCGGCTGAAAAATTGAAGTTCTATTTAGAAAATCGGACGATTGAAATTGCTCCTTTGGCGTATATGCGTGGAAGAACGTTGAATAAGGCATTTATTCTATTGGATGAGGCGCAAAATACAACTTCTATGCAAATGAAGATGTTTTTGACCAGGATGGGAATTCAATCAAAAACGATCATTACAGGCGATAAATCACAAGTCGACTTACCCAAAAATCAAACGTCTGGTTTGGGTGAAGCAGAACGTATTTTAGGAGGTATTAACGGAATTGCATTTGTTGAATTGGACGGATCAGATGTTGTTCGTCACCGTTTGGTTCGCAAAATCATTGAAGCTTATGGAAAGCAAGACAAGTAAAATCATTCAGGCTGATTCAGATGCGCTCATCGCAGCGGTATTTGATATACGAACAGAAGTATTTGTTCATGAACAAAAATGCTTGCCTTCCGAAGAGTTTGATGAATTGGATGCGCAAGCAATTCATTTTTTATTGTTTGACAATGAGCGTCCTGTTTCCACCGGACGTATACGTAAAACGAATAAAGGAATTAAAATTGAACGCATAGCTACATTACAGCAATATCGAGGGAAAGGTTTTGCGAGTGAAATGATCCGACATTTAATTCAAGAAGCTCAGCAACGCTATCCGGAGCAAACATATTTCTATTTACATGCGCAGGTGGACGTAATGCCTTTGTATCGTTCCTTAGGTTTTGAGCCTTATGGCGGAACTTTTATCGAAGCAGATATTGTTCATCAAGCCATGGAACTTCAATTAAACTAAAATCAAATGGCTATTAAAGCGATTGAGGCAATATATCCTCCTGGCCCCGCACATTTTGTTGGGGATGGTTTCCGAGTACATAATTTTATACCGAGTCGGCATGGTTTAGACATGCATCGCATGACTCCTTTTATCATGATGGATTATGGTGCCAAATTTCATTTTCCTCCATCCGATTCATTGAAAGGTGTAGGTGTTCATCCGCACAGAGGTTTTGAGACGGTTACGATTGCCTATAAAGGCCGCGTGGCGCATCATGATAGTGCCGGAGGTGGCGGTATCATAGGTGAAGGTGATGTACAATGGATGACAGCAGCATCTGGTGTATTACACAAAGAATACCACGAAGAGTCCTTCAGTAAAACAGGCGGTGATTTTCAGATGGTTCAATTGTGGGTAAATTTACCTGCCAAAGATAAAATGTCGGCACCCAAATACCAGGCAATTGAAAATGCTAGCATTCCTAAAGTGCCTGTTGAAAATGGTTATGTGGAGGTCATTGCTGGTGAATTTCAAGGTACTAAAGGCAAAGCTTCAACTTTCACTCCGGTGCATCTATTTAACGCACATTTGCAATCAGGAGCTAAGGCAGAATTTTCCTTCCCTGCAGCTTATAATACTTGTTTAATCGTTGTAGAAGGAGAAATTCGAATCAATGATGCTGATGAACTTGTGCCTGTAGATCATTTTGTGCTCTTCGAAAATGAAGGTGAAACCATTCACATCGAAGCAACTGAGCATTCCAAAATATTAATCCTGAGCGGCGAACCTATTCGCGAACCGATTGCTTCACATGGGCCTTTTGTGATGAATACCCGACAAGAAATCATGCAAGCGTTTCATGATTTTGAGGCTGGAAAATTTGGAACACTTAACTAAGAGTTAAGAATTAAGAGTGAAGAACTAAGAGTTAAGAATTAAGAATTAAGAATTAAGAGTGAAGAACTAAGAGTTAAGAATTAAGAGTTAAGAGTGAAGAGGTAAGAGTGAAGAGTGAAGAGTGAAGAGGAAATTTAAGTTTTAATATAATTTCAATAGCATAAAAAAGAGGTAAAAGATTGGCTGTCAAACAACTAATCTCTTACCTCTTAACTCTTCACTCTTAACTTGTTAGAATGGTAAATCATCTCCACTCTCCGCCGCTAATGGAGGAAAGTTGTTCGCAGGAGCTGCAGTAGCTGGTGCTGATGCTGGAGCTGAAGGAGCCCAACCCGCATTGTCTTGTGCCGGTGCTGGCGCAGATGCACCAGAACGATCTAAACGATAAGCACGGATTTCCGTGTACCAACGCTCATTATATTCTCTTGATTCCACATTGAATTGCACTTTCACGATTTCACCTTCTTGGATAGGTGCTAAATCTTGGGTCTTATCGCCCCATACCGACATGCAAACTTTTTTAGGATATTGATCTTGTGTCTCTAAAACAAACTCTTGTTTGATCCAGTTTGTTCCGTTTCTGCCTGTTCCCGTAACCTCAGACATTTTCTTAATAAGTTTTCCGCTTAGTTCTAAAGCCATTACTTGATAATTTTGATATGATTGAATTGTTGGCAAGTAAGTAAATATTTGGTAATTTTACTAACCGTTTTTGGCGATGTGGTGAAATTGGTAGACACGCTACTTTGAGGTGGTAGTGCCGCTTTAGGTATGGGAGTTCGAATCTCCCCATCGTCACGAAATTTTTTGTTTAATCTGTAAATCATGTTGAAGATGAAGCCTTACAGTGTGTTACTTTACTATAACTATACTCCTATTCCGAATCCCGAGGAGTATCGTATCAAACATCACCTTTTTTGCATCGAAAACAATCTCCTTGGCCGTGTCATCGTGGCCGCAGAAGGTTTAAATGGAACGGTTTCGGGGCTGAAAGCCGACTGTGATGCTTACATGTCTTGGTTAGAACAGGATCCCATTTTTGCGGGTACCGATTTTGATTTCAAAATCGAATCATCTGATGTGCATACATTTAATAAGCTTCACGTACGTGTGAAAGCTGAAATTGTTCACTCCGACTTGCCCGTTGACCCCCGTGTGAAAACAGGTAAACATCTGAAGCCAAAAGAATTCAAGGAGATGTTGAAAAACGATCCCGATGTCGTTTTGGTAGATATGCGTTCCAACTATGAGCATGAACTTGGTAAGTTCAAAGGTGCTTACACTTTTGATATGGAGAACTTACGTGATTTGCCGAACCACGTGCAAGAAATCGAACACCTGAAAGGTAAAAAGGTCATTACCTATTGTACGGGTGGTATCAAATGTGAAAAGGCTTCTGCCTATTTATTGGATCAAGGATTTGAAAATGTATATCAATTGCACGGTGGAATCATCAAATATGGTCTAGAAGAAGGCGGTGAGGATTTCGACGGATCGTGTTATGTTTTTGATAATCGCGTGGCAACTCCGGTGAATTCAGTCAATCCTGAAGTAATTTCTACATGTCATGTGTGTAATGAACGCTCAGATCACATGGTCAATTGTGCTAATCCAGAATGCAATGAGCATTTAGCGATATGCCCAACTTGCCTAAAGGAAATGGAAGGAGCTTGTTCTAAGGAATGCAAAGAACATCCGCGCAAACGTCCTTACAACGAAAAGGGATATTATTCTAAAAACTCGGTGGGTTACTCGCCAGAACTAGGTTTTAAATCCTTTGGTAGAAATGAAAAAATCGAAAAGAAAAAAATGGCTCAATCTTGAGCCATTTTTATTTACTGACTTCTTCCACACGAAAACGTGTGATATCCTTGATTAATTCAATAGGCATGGGTAAATGATAAGGGAACTTAACTGCCCCTTTGGATCCCTCATAGGCATTTAATCGTTCTTGAAAAACGACTAATGGTTTTGGTGTCGGATAAAATCCCAAGTGATTATTCCACGCAGCAAAGTGTACTAAATTCTTCTTGTATTTAAACGTAGGCATCCCATAGGCC
>CALLKB010000087.1 GCA_938008575.1 uncultured Cytophagaceae bacterium
CGTGTGCTCTTCCGATCTCTTTAAAGAGTTCTTCTAAGTTTATATATTCAAACTGTATCCGACTAAATGAACCCATAGACGCTGCAATTACTTTCGGATTGAAAAAATCGGTACAATCTTTCGACAGAGCAATTTGTTTAATCCCGTACCAATCGCATATACGTATAATCGTTCCTAAATTGCCTGGATCTCTAATTCCATCCAAAACAACAGTGATGTCGTTTTGATATGCTAATTGGAAGTTAAATTGTTGCATCGATACAACAGCAAATCCAAAGGAATTGCTAACTAGTGTAGACAATTTATGCAGCAAAGCCTCATCCTCGATATAAAGCTCTGTATGCTTAAATTCCGTAGCATATTGCGTCGCAAATTCATCTGAAGTAACAACAAATTCAATTTGAATATTTGAATGAATTAATTCTAATACTGCCTTCTCTCCTTCCACTAAAAATAATTGATTATCTATCCTTCCTTTTTTAGAATGTAGGGAATTAATTAACTTTATTTGTCTATTCGTTAGCATCAAGAAATTGTGAAAAAGGTATCTGCTGTTTTTATTGTTCTTCTTTGGTTCATTTGCCTATCTTGTCAAACATTGACAACTTACAAATTACCTCCCAATACCATTAAAAACATTGTTGTAAAAGGAAATAGAGTTATCTCAAACGAAGAAATCAAGGCAAATATAGTTGGATTAAAAGAAAGTAATAAATCTTTCGCTTTTATTCGTTTAAATTCTTTCTTGGCTAATAAAAGATTCAAAAAAGATTCCTTAGGTATCAAGCAAGCGAGTATCCAGTTTTTCAAACGAAAACCAGCCTTATTAGATACCGTAGTTCTTAATTCAAATAAAGTCTCTTTAGAAGCATATTATAGAAAAAATGGATTTCTAAAAAACAATGTTGATCTAACAACATCTAATAATGGAATAGCCTATAATGTTACCTATTCCATACAAGAAGGGCCTCAAAGTTTATTTTCATTAAAGGATTCATTGTTAGTCGATAATCCACAATTAGGTCAAACGATAAGCAATTTCTTTTCGAAACCAAGTATCATCACAATAGACAAAGCACTTTCCATTGAAGCGATTAACCAACAGAAATTAGCATTAACTGCTTATTTAAAAAATCGTGGTTATTTCTATTTTACAACAGAAGCTGTCGGTATCTATTTAAATGATTTAAAGGATTCAACATTGCGAAGTGTCGGCTTGATTTATAAAATTCCGGCAAGTAATTATATCAATAATTCAGCTCGAAGTTACGATCGGATTTTCCGATTTGGATCTTTAAAAATTGACGAAACATCATTGAATCAAGTTGATGAGTCTCAAACTTGGGTTAAACGGTCCATTAATTCCACGCAATTGAAACGAATAATAAACTTTAAAGAAGGGGATATTTATTCATTAGAAAAGGTCAATCAGAGTTTATTGAATATCTATGCAACAGACCAATTTAAGACAGTAAATTTAACCTTTGATACCACTGCCAATAAAGTCTATCCCAAAATAGAATTAGTAAAAAACAATAAATACACTTTTTCCTCGGAATTAGGAGGAAGTATATTCCGTGGTATTCCTGGTCCATTTTTAACTAATTCATTTAAAGTAAGGCAAGTCTTTTCCTACTTAGATTATTTAGATTTTACAGGAAGAATTGGTTTTGAAGCGCAAACCGGATTCATAAATACTGAAACAACTCGTAAAAACTTAGAATTAAATCTGAGTACCACTTTGAATTTGCCTTCACTATTTATTCCAAAAAGATTTGATGCTTGGAAGCAATCACTAACTGCTTCGCAAACTCAAATTGGAATAGGCTATGACTATATTGATCGGCCGGAATATGTGCGAACCAATATTAAATTGTTCCAACGCTATAATTGGAAAAAATCAACGAATCAATATTTCCAATTATCCTTAGTCGATCTCAATTTATTAAATACCAATTATCCCCAAACACCTACCTCAGATGCTTTTCTATCTTATTTAGAAGAACTTAGACTAAAAGGGAATAATTTGTATCGAAGCTTTAATCCTAGCTTTGTATCAAGCATTAATTTCCAATACAATTATCGATCATTCTTGCCTTCAAACACTCTTATTAGTGGCAAATCATTACTAATTAACCTAGAATCAGGAGGTACAAGTTTAAACTTACTAGGAAGTAAAAAGCTTACTTTTATTGAGGATATCTTAAAAAGTAATCAGGAAATACAATTTTACCGGTATTTACGAATGAATGTGGATTACCGAAAATACATCTTAGTGGGTAAGCGTAACAAAAGCCAAATAGCATTTAAACTTAATGCTGGTTTAGCTTATGCGTATGGGGCAGAAAATGGATTTCAACTTCCTTATGAGAAAAACTTCTTTATCGGTGGACCCAGTAGCATTCGTGCATGGAAACCACGTAGATTAGGGCCTGGTGGCTATAATACGACCAATAATCTTATTGAACAACCAGGAAGTATGATATTAGAGTCTTCATTCGAATATCGTTTTCCAATTGTTCAGTTTTTAGGAAAAATCAACGGTGCTGTATTTATTGACGCAGGAAATATTTGGAATATCGATCATGGACAATCCAATATTGTGGGAAATTTCAGTACAGATACCTTTTTAAATGAAATTGCAGTGGGAACTGGATTTGGTGTTCGTTGGGACTTTGACTATTTCTTATTAAGACTAGACTTAGCTACAAAAGCGGTTAATCCCGCATATAAAGCCAATGAAAAATGGGTCCTCTCCAAAACAACGTGGAGTAGTGGAGAGAACCCAATTGAGTTCAACATCGGAATTGGTTATCCATTTTAACTAAGCTTTCTTACGAGCAATAGCTTTAATCGCTTTATCAACAATTGCTTGCGCATTCAAGCCGTATTTTTCCATTAAATCTGCCGGCTTTCCTGACTCTCCGAAGGAATCATTAACCCCTACAAACTCTTGTGGAGTTGGTAAGTTTAAAGCCAAATATTGTGCGATGGAATCTCCTAAACCACCATTGATTTGATGTTCTTCCGCCGAAACTACACAACCCGTTTTTGCTACGGAAGCATGAATCGCTTGTGTATCTAATGGCTTGATTGTGTGAATGTTAATTACTTCAGCGTGAATACCTTTTTCTAATAAGATTTCAGCAGCGATAATAGCTTCCCATACTAAATGACCCGTCGCAAAAATACTTACGTCAGATCCTTCGATTAAATGTAACGCCTTTCCAATTTCAAACTTCTGATTTTCAGGTGTAAAAACTGGAACAACTGGACGTCCAAAACGCAAATAAACCGGACCATCATATTCCGCAGCTGCAATGGTAGCAGCTTTAGTTTGATTATAATCACATGGATTGATAACAACCATCCCTGGTAGCATCTTCATCAAACCAATATCTTCTAATATCTGATGTGTCGCTCCATCCTCTCCTAGCGTTAAGCCAGCATGTGAACATGCGATTTTCACATTCTTTCCTGAATATGCAACCGATTGACGAATTTGATCATATACACGACCTGTACCAAAATTGGCAAATGTCGTTGCAAAGGGAACATATCCTCCAATAGATAAACCGGCGGCTAAACCAATCATGTTTGCCTCAGCAATACCAGTTTGGAAAAAACGCTCAGGAGAATTCTTAATAAATGCTTCTAATTTTAATGAACCAATTAGATCTGCACATAAAGCAACAACTTTGGGGTTGTTAACACTCAAATATTCCATTCCTGCTCCAAAGCCTGAACGTGTATCTTTTTTTGTTTCGTAGGTAAATAATGCCATTTCTATGTATTAATAATCTCCCAATGTTTCTTCTAATTGACCTAATGCTAAAGCTAATTGCTCATCGTTAGGTGCGACACCATGCCATTTGTGACTGTGCATCATGAAATCAACGCCAGCACCCATTTCCGTCTTCATAATAACCATGACAGGTTTATTATTAACAAAAAGACTTTTTGCTTGTTGAATAACTGCTGTAATGGCAGCCATATCGTTTCCATCAACACGAAGTACTTGCCAACCGAAAGCCTTATATTTAGCTTCTAGATCAAGGTTATTCATTACCTTTTCAGTAGGACCATCAATTTGTTGGCCATTCTCATCGATGAACGCAATTAAATTATTCACGTTATGGTGTGGTGCATACATTGCTGCCTCCCAAACTTGACCTTCATTTTGTTCACCATCACCCATTAGGCAATAAACAGTTGACGAGTCGCCATTCAATTTCTTTGCTTGCGCAACTCCGATAGCAACACTCAATCCTTGTCCTAAAGAACCAGAAGCAATACGAATACCTTCTAGGTGTTCATGTGGCGTAGGGTGACCTTGTAAACGCGTATTTAACTTACGGAAGGAAGCTAATTCAGCCACAGGAAAGTATCCCCGACGAGCTAACACGCTATACAATAACGGAGAGATATGTCCATTGGATAAAAAGAATACATCTTCATTCAATCCGTCCATGTGGAATTCAACCTGACCTGAAACATCCGATTTGAGATTCATTGAGTTAAAATATAACTCAACTAATAAATCTGTACAACCTAATGATCCACCCGGGTGACCCGACTGACATCCGTGAACTTGACGTAAAATATCCCGGCGAACCTGGGAAGCGACTTTTTGTAATTCTATTGTTTGCATAATAATTCGATCAGTGGATTTGCTCTGTATGATTTTTGGTATCCACCTTCGTGATAATATCTGTAATAATTCCTTTTTCGTCAAACACAAAAGTTGTTCGAGCTATACCCATATAGGATTTTCCATACATGGATTTTTCTACCCATACGCCAAATGCTTCTACAATTTCATGTGATTCATCGGCAATAAGTGGAAATTTCAATTGATACTTCGCAATAAACTTATCATGTGATTTAGCAGAGTCAGTACTAACTCCGGCTACTTGAAAACCCTTCCCAGTCAAATAATCTAAATTTTCATTCAAATTACATGCTTGCGCGGTACAGCCTGGTGTGTTATCTTTTGGATAGAAATACAAAACTGTCTTTTTACCAATAAGATTGAACTCGTTACCAGTTGAATCTATAAAATTTTTAATGGGTGCTTCTTGACCGATCGTTAATTCCATATTATTTGATAGCTAAATCGAAAAGTTTTTCACCTTGTAAAAAGCCGCTTAACACATCCCCCATTGCTACAGGCCCCACACCAGCAGGTGTACCTGTAAAAATGTAATCACCTGTTTTAAGCGTAAAATATTGAGATATATCGGCTATTAATGCCTCTATATTCCAAATCATCAATTCAGAATTCCCTTTTTGTACTGATTCTCCGTTCTTTTGAAGTTCAAAATCAATTTGTGAAACAAAATCAGCTTCAGTAATCGGACGCATACTTGAAACAAATGCAGAACCATTAAAAGCTTTGGCTTTTTCCCAGGGCAATCCCTTCTCCTTTAAGCGACTTTGTACATCTCGAGCGGTAAAGTCGATACCCAAACCAATCGCATCAATGTATTTATGCGCAAATTTAGCTTCGATATTCTTACCTACTTTACCAATTCGATAGACAAGCTCTAACTCATAGTGAACATCTTTCGAAAACGAAGGATAGTAGAATGCTTGAGACGAATCGAGCAAGGCGGTATCCGGTTTGATAAAAATTACGGGATCCGTAGGCCTGTCATTAGACAGCTCTTTAATATGATCCACGTAATTTCTACCAACACAAATGATTTTCATCCGGAATTATTTTAATACTTCAGAAACTAATTTCGCAGCATCCTTTAACAACACAGCTGAGAATACTTTCAGACCTGAGTTATTAATAATAGCAGCTCCTTCTTCAGCGTTTGTTCCTTGTAAACGAACGATAATTGGGATTTTAATCTCGCCGATATTCTTGTAGGCCTCAACAACACCATTAGCAACACGATCACAACGAACGATACCACCAAAAATGTTAATTAAAATAGCTTTTACATTCGGATCTTGAAGAATGATACGGAATCCAGCTTCAACAGTTTTTGCATTTGCTCCACCCCCAACATCTAAAAAGTTAGCGGGATCTCCACCAGACAACTTAATAATATCCATCGTTGCCATCGCCAAACCTGCTCCGTTAACCATGCACCCAACGTTTCCGTCAAGTTTTACATAGTTAAGGTCATTTTGAGAAGCTTCAACTTCTAATGGATCTTCTTCTTCAATATCACGTAACACGGCTAAATCCTTGTGACGGTATAATGCATTATCATCTAAATTAACCTTTGCATCAACAGCTAAAATTTTATCATCAGATGTTTTCAACACAGGATTGATTTCAAACATTGAAGAATCTGTTTCCACATATGCACGGTAAAGTGATTGAATAAACTTAACCATCTCTTTGAACGCTTGACCGCTCAAACCTAGTAAAAACGCTACTTTACGTGCTTGGAAATCTTGTAATCCTACACGTGGATCAATCCATTCTTTGATAATTTTCTCTGGAGAATGTTCTGCAACTTCCTCAATGTCCATACCACCTTCCGTAGAAGCCATGATAACATTGCAAGCGCGACCGCGATCCAACAAAATAGAGATATAATATTCTTTAGGCTCTGAATCACCAGGATAATATACATCCTCACTGATCAACACCTTATTAACCTTCTTTCCTTCAGGACCCGTTTGGTGCGTAATTAACTGCATGCCAAGAATTTGGGATACCCGTTCTTTTACTTCATCTAAATTCTTTGCCAACTTCACTCCTCCTCCTTTTCCGCGACCACCAGCGTGAATTTGTGCTTTTACTACAAACCAACCAGTACCTGTTTGTGCTTTTAATGCTTCAGCTGCCGAAATCGAATCCTCGATTTTATCAATAACAATTCCTTCTTGAATTCTTACCCCGTAGCCTTTTAGAATTTCTTTTGCTTGGTATTCGTGAATATTCATTTAGTAAAAATTTTAATTTCGTGAAATTACTATTTATTTGCCAAACTTTTAAATACTTCGAGTATCTCTTTAAAATTCTCAGAAAAAGCCAATAAAATGTTAGAATTAAAAAATATTTCCAAATCCTACGGAGCACAATTGATTCTAAACAACATCAACCTACAAGTTCAAGACAATCAATTAGTATCTATCCTAGGCCCCTCCGGTTCAGGGAAAAGTACCTTACTTCAAATAATAGGTCTTCTTCTAAAACCTGATTCAGGTAGCATCGAATTAAATGGCAAACAATATAGTAGCCTTAAAGAGAAAGAATTAGCCCATTTTAGAAATAATCAATTGGGCTTCGTATTTCAATTTCATAACCTCATGGGGGAATTCACCTGTGCTGAAAATGTTAAAATGCCTTTGTTTATTCGAGAAACTAAATTGACCGATGAACAAGAATACTATTATGAAGAAATTGTCAAGCATCTAGGAATTAATCTCTTGATGAATAAGCTTCCGAGTCAACTATCAGGCGGTGAACAACAACGGGTGGCAGTTGCGCGTGCCTTAATCAACAAGCCTGCTGTTTTATTAGCCGATGAACCTACGGGCAATCTAGATAATAAAAATGCTGAATCGCTTTATGAAATGTTTTTACAATTAAAGCAGACGTACGGTCAACAAATTATCATGGTGACACACAATGAGTCTTTGACAAAGCAATCCGATCAAGTAATCTATTTAAATTCCGGGGTCATTCAATAGTTTTCTCTGACATAATGTCATAAATTGCAGGTCAATTTAGTATATCGTCTATGCAAGCGTTAAAGGTTTTATCAACAGAGGAAAAAGAAGCATTGGATTCTCCCCGCATTTCATCTGATTTTATCCAATCAGATTTTTTGGGAAAAGTATACATAGAGAGTTATGGATGTCAAATGAATTTTGCTGATTCAGAAGTCGTAACATCTATTTTAATTGACAAAGGATACGGAACAACATCCAATATATCGGAAGCGGATACTATTTTACTTAATACTTGTGCCATTCGGGACAATGCTGAAAATAAAATAAGACATCGATTACAAGCATTCAAAGCCATTAAGGCTAAAAAACCTGATGTAACAATTGGTATTTTAGGCTGCATGGCTGAGCGCTTGAAAACAAAATTAATCGAAGAAGAAAAATTGGTTGATTTAGTAGCAGGCCCCGACTCTTACCGAGATTTGCCTAATTTATTAGATCAAATTGAAAATGGCCAAAAAGCAATCAATGTCTTCCTTTCAAAAGAAGAAACCTATGGAGATATTGAACCAGTTCGCTTACATACAAACGGCGTAGGCGCTTTTGTCAGTATCATGCGTGGTTGCGATAATATGTGTTCATTTTGTGTTGTACCTTTTACGCGTGGCAGAGAACGCTCAAGGGATTTAACTTCGATCTTGCAGGAGTGCACAAATCTGTTCAATCAAGGATATCGTGAAATCAATTTATTAGGCCAAAATGTGGATTCCTATCATTGGAAGAATCCAGAAACAAATGAATTAGTGAATTTTGCTAAGCTACTTGAACATACAGCTCAAATCCATCCAGATTTAAGAATTCGCTTTTCTACTTCTCATCCTAAAGATATAACGGATGAAGTGCTTTACACGATGGCTAAATATGACAACATCTGTAAAAACATTCATTTACCAGCTCAAAGTGGAAATAATCGAATCTTAGAGATTATGAACCGGACTTATACGCGGGAATGGTATTTGGATAGAATTAAATCGATTAGAAATATATTAGGTGAAGATTGTGGTATTTCACACGACATTATTGCTGGATTTTGCTCAGAGACAGAAGAAGAACATCAAGATACGCTATCCTTATTAGAAGCGGTGCAGTATGATTTTGGCTATATGTTTACATATTCAGAACGACCTGGTACTCCTGCAGCGAAAAAATATGCCGACGATATTCCTGATGATATAAAATCAAGACGCTTAAGTGAAATCATCGATTTACAACGGAAGCATTCTGGTTACCGAAATGAACGATTAATTGGCCGAATTGAAAAGATACTTGTAGAGGGTAACTCAAAGAAATCGGATAAACATCACTTTGGAAAAACAGATTCGAATAAAGTTGTCGTATTTCCTAAAGGATCTGAGAAAATAGGTGAATATGTGCACGTCAAAATTCTTTCTTGCACCACAGGTACATTAATTGGAGAACTTGCTAATGTATAATAACATGGAAACAAGTCATTTGACAGCGCTAAAAGCAAGATTTGGAATCATTGGGAACGCACCTTCTCTATTGCACGCAATTTCTATAGCTGAACAGGTAGCGCCAACAGACATGACAGTCTTGATTACTGGCGAGAGTGGTTCAGGAAAGGAATCCTTTTCTAAAATCATCCATAGTTTATCCAAGCGAAAGCACGGCCAATTTATTGCTGTCAACTGTGGCGCAATTCCAGAGGGAACCATTGATTCTGAATTATTTGGTCACGAAAAAGGATCATTTACTGGAGCTATTGAAGCCCGGAAAGGATATTTTGAAGTAACTGATGGCGGAACCATCTTCTTGGATGAAATTGCTGAGATGCCATTAGGAACGCAAGCGCGTCTGTTGCGTGTATTAGAAAATGGAGAATTTTATCGTGTAGGTTCTTCTAAAGTACAAAAAACGAATACACGCGTAGTCGCGGCTACAAACCTTAATTTACAGGATGCGATTAGCAAAGGTCGGTTTAGAGAAGATTTGTATTATCGTTTATGTACGGTACCAATTTATGTACCACCTCTTCGTGAACGTGGACAAGATATTGAACTATTATTTCGAAAATTCACAACGGACTTTTCGGAGCTTCATCGCGTAAAACCAATTACCCTAACAAATGAGGCAAAATTATTGCTTCAAAAGCAGCATTTCCCAGGTAACATTCGTCAGTTAAAAAACCTCGCGGAACAGATTTCGGTGTTGGAAATGGGTGACCGTATTGTTGACGATGAAAAATTGCAAGAGTACTTGACATTCAATGAACCTAAGTTGAAATCCAGTGTGGTTAAAACGGATTTTTTCCAAAGTTCAGATGGGATGAATGAACGGGAAATCTTGTATAAAATTTTATTTGATTTAAAAAGAGACGTAACTGAATTAAAAAAGATATTACTCAAGGTCATCGAATCTGGCAATAGCGCAGGATATGATATATTACACGAAAATCCTAACCTATTTGCCGACTTAAGACCTACTGAAGATTTACACAAAGGTTTAGCATTACCCGTTCAACGTGCAGAAGAAACGCATGAACAAATGGAATATGTAAATGAGGAACCGATTGATTTAAATTATGAAGAGGTAATAAGTCCAAGTCAAGATGTCACACTTTCACTTGAGAAACAGGAAAAGGAAATCATCATTCGGGCGTTGAAGAAAAACAAAAATAAACGGAAACACGCGGCGAAAGACTTAGGTATTTCTGAACGTACTTTATATCGTAAAATCAAGCAATATGATTTGGAAGATTTGGCATAAGTTGGTCTTTGTTGTGGCCATTTTAGGCCTACAAGGTTGCTACAGCTTTAAGGGCGCAAGTTTATCGGCAGATTTGAAAACGATTCAAATCAACAATATTCGTATGGAAACAGCTGGTGGACCTACGAATTTGGGATTAACTGTTAATGAGAAATTAAAAGAGTATTTTCAACGAAACACGGTTTTGAAATTAACGAATCAAAATCCAGACTTATTAGTCGAAGGAACGATCGTAGGTTATGAACTTACTCCACAAGCACCTACAACGGATGATAAAGCCGGATTAAATCGATTGACTTTGCGCGTTAACTTTATTGTTACCAATCGCCTAGATGAAGAAAAAAACTTTGAACAAGAATTTTCTTTTTACCAAGATTTTCCGCAAAATCAGACATTAACTCAAGTAGAGAAATCATTAATCCCTAAATTAACGGACCAAATTATTCTTGATTTATTCAATAAAATAGCTGGAGATTGGTAATGAAAATCAATAAATCTCAACAATTATGGTATTTGCTAAATCGTTTTGACCGGGAAGAGTCAGAAGCGACTATTATCCTATTGAAAGACCAGGAGCAATATCCATTCTTTTATTTATTGAATTGGAATTTCGATCAAGGAAAACAGGTATTACGGAAAGCGGCTTTACAATCCCCCATTCGATCTCAATTCTATCAAACTCATATAGATGCGCCAACAATTTCAGCGCAGTCGTTAGATGAAAACAATAATCAAAATGATATCATTGATGAGTTTTTGCAAAAAATGCCAAGTTTAGCGAAGGCAAAAAGACAAGGTTCAGCAGAAGAAAATGAAGCAGATGTAGATTTGTCGGCCACAACCTGGTCACCGCCTATCTCGGAAACATTTGCTATTATTTTAGTAAAACAAGAGAAATATCAACAAGCAATTGATATATATGAACAATTAATCTTGGCAAAACCTGAAAAAAGGCTTTACTTTGCAACTCGAATTTCAGAATTAAAACAAAATATAAACGAATAAATATGTTTACGCTATTAATCTCTCTTATTGTTCTATTCTCAGTATTATTAATTATCCTTATTTTGGTGCAGAATCCAAAAGGTGGTGGAATTAGTGGAGAATTTGGATCAGCAGGTGCAACTCAAATGTTTGGTGTACAAAAAACTGGTGATTTAGTTGAGCAATTAACTTGGGGCTTTTCTATTGCCATTTTGGTTTTGGTACTAGTTACAAATTTTGCTATTTCAAATGGTACTACGGATGCAACTCAGTCCGTTAATGTAGAAAAAGCGGCTACAAAAACAGTTCCTGCGGCTCCTGCTCCTTTAGCTCCTGCACCAGCAACAAAATAATTAACTGACATTTTTTCAGTCTTGAATGCGTGGCATACATATTGAGTATGTAGTCACGCATTTCTATTTTAAATGGAAATTAAAAATTTACAAATCTTAAATTTATTATAACATGTCAAAATTAACGATCAAACCCTTAGCAGATCGCGTTATCGTAGAGCCTGCTGCTGCGGAAGAGAAAACAGCTTTTGGAATCATTATTCCAGACACAGCAAAAGAAAAACCACAAAAAGGCATCATTGTAGCTGTAGGAAATGGCAAGAAAGATGAGCCTATTACCGTAAAGGTGGGAGATGAAGTTTTGTATGGTAAATATTCTGGAACTGAAATCACGATTGAAGGAAAGGATTATTTAATCATGCGTGAGTCTGACATTTTTGCAGTATTGTAATTTATTTAAACCTAAAATCAATTAATATATCATGGCAAAGGAATTATATTTCGATAGCGAAGCGCGCGAAAAGATGAAAAGAGGGGTCGATACCCTTGCAAATGCTGTTAAAGTAACTTTAGGACCTAAAGGTCGTAACGTAATTATTGATAAGAAATTCGGTTCACCTTCTATTACAAAAGATGGTGTGTCAGTAGCAAAAGAAATTGAATTAGAAGATCCCGTTGAAAACATGGGAGCTCAATTAGTAAAAGAAGTTGCTTCAAAAACGGCTGATCAAGCTGGTGATGGTACAACAACAGCTACAGTTTTAACCCAAGCAATCTACACGATCGGTTCAAAGAACGTTGCAGCAGGTGCTAATCCAATGGACCTTAAGAAAGGTATCGAAAAGGCTGTTGAAGCTATTGTTGCTAACTTAAAAGGTCAATCTCGTCCTATTACAACATCAAATGAAATTGCTCAGGTAGCAACAATCTCTGCGAATAATGATTTTGAAATTGGTACGATGATTTCATCGGCAATGGATAAAGTTGGCCGCGAAGGTGTAATCACAGTTGAAGAGGCTCGCGGAACTGAAACTGAAGTAAAAACAGTTGAGGGTATGCAATTTGACCGTGGATATTTATCTCCTTACTTTGTGACAAACACAGAAAAGATGGAGGTTGAATTAGAAAAACCATTCATTTTAATTTCAGAGAAGAAAGTATCTTCTATGAAAGAATTATTACCCGTATTAGAAGGTGTGGCACAAACGGGTCGTCCACTTTTAATCATTTCAGAAGATGTTGACGGTGAAGCTTTAGCAACATTAGTTGTTAACAAAATTCGTGGAGCGCTGAAAGTAGCTGCTGTAAAAGCTCCAGGTTTCGGAGATCGTCGTAAGGCTATGTTGGAAGACATCGCAATTTTAACTGGAGGTACTGTTATTTCTGAAGAGCGTGGTTTCAAATTAGAAAATGCTACGATTGA
>CALLKB010000088.1 GCA_938008575.1 uncultured Cytophagaceae bacterium
CATAGATTGTTGGCGAATGTAAAATACTCGCATACAACATACCCGGTAATTGAACATCCATACCAAAAATAGCTGTTCCATCTACTTTCGCAGGAACATCTGGACGCATGGATGGTTTTCCCAATTGGGTGAACTCGGCAAAGGATTTTAATTTCGGCTTGGAAGGTACCGGTAGATGTGACGCCTCTTCCACTAATTCGCCATAAGACAATTTAGCTTGAGAAAGCTTATTGATGACAAATCCATCTTTTGTTGAACAATCGTTCATGGAAATTTTCCAACGATTTGCAGCGGCTTGCACAAGCATTTCGCGTACCGTTGCCCCAGCAGTACGCAAAGGAATCCAACGCGTACGAACAGATGAAGAACCTCCTGATAATTGCGAACCAAAACGATCGGAACCATCCGTCATTTGAATCTCTACTTGTTCCAAAGGAATATCTAATTCCTCGGCTAATAACATCGGTAGGATTTGATAAGTCCCTTGTCCCATATCCGGACGCGGATTAAACAAGGTTACTTTTCCTGCCTCATTGATATTGATATAGGGGTTAATCTGAACCCCGGTTGACGTAACCTTTTTTAATAGCTTTCCTTTGCTGTCGGAAGAAAAGCCTAATGCCAAAACGAAAGCAGATGTCGTGCTAATGCGTAAAAAATCACGACGTGAAGTTGATGTTTTCATGTTTATGATTTTTTAGTGCTCTGAATTTTCTTGGCAGCCGAATGAATCGCTTGACGCATCCGCGTATAGGTACCGCAGCGACAAATATTTCCCGCCATGGCATTATCGATATCCTCATCACTTGGATTTGGATTAGAAGCTAATAAAGCAGAGGCAGCTAAGATTTGCCCTGATTGGCAATAGCCACATTGCGGAACTTGCGCTTCCACCCACGCTTCTTGCACGGGGTGGGTAGCCTTTTCCGACAAACCTTCAATGGTTGTAATTTTATCAGTTGGCTTTAACGTAGACACCGGAGTCGAGCATGAACGAATAGGAGAACCGTTCAACAGCACGGTACAAGCCCCACACAATCCCATTCCACATCCAAATTTTGTACCGGTATATCCGATGACATCACGAATGACCCAAAGTAAAGGAGTATCAGAATCAACATCGACGCGATGCTTTTTCTTATTAACAGTTAACTGATAAATCGACATATGAATAAGTTTATACAGCTAAATTTACAATAAACATTCTATTTTTGTTGTATGCTTCTACCCGAAGAAATAAAATTCATTCAGGAACATTTACAACAGGACGCGAGTCGTATCGCTTTGTCGGCAAAAAAATATCCCGGGTTGGATATCAAAAAACTGGCAGGCCAAATACAGGCTCGGCAAAAACTAGCAGAAAAACTACCCGTTTGGACCGCTAATTATGCAATTTGTTTCCCCCAACAAATATCGTTGGAACAAGCATCCTCTGAGGCCACAGCCCTATTCAAGGCAAAGCTTGTTCAAGGGAATTTGATTGACATTACGGGAGGCATGGGTGTGGATTCTTGGGCATTTGCCCAAACATGTAATCATGTTACCTATGTGGAGCAACAAGCTGAACTTGCAGAACATACGCGATACAACCATCAAGTATTAGGCTTGCAAAATGTCACGCATATTCAAGGGAATGGTTTAGATCATTTGAATCAAGATTTTGATTGGATTTATGTGGATCCCGCTCGAAGGGACCAACAAGGGAATAAAGTAATCTTGTTTAAAGACTGCCAACCGAATGTATTAGACCTGCTGGATAAGGCTTCAAATACTTGCAAGATTTTAATTAAAACAAGTCCTGTTTTGGATATCAGTAGGGCGATACAGGAATTAGGTGGTGTGGAAAAGGTGTATGTAGTTGCATACCAACAAGAAGTGAAGGAATTGTTATTTATCAAATCGGGGCAATCCAGTTTAGATCCTGACATTGAAATCGTTGAATTAGCTAATTCGACCAATTCATTTTTCAGTGGCAAGCTCTCAGAAGAGCGTGAAGCAAACCTACGCATAGCAAAAGTGGGGGAATATATTTATGAGGCGCATCCGGCGCTTTTGAAAGCTGGTTTTTTCAAATTAGTACAGGGCGAAGAAATTTGGCAATTAGGCAAGCATACGCATTTATATAGTTCAGATGTTTATAAGTCGGCCTTCCCAGGTAAAAAATATGAACAAATTGCTACGGGGCCCGTGCAACCGAATTGGTTAAAAGCGCATCTTCCCAACTTTCGTGCCAACATAAGCACGAAGAATTTTCCTTTAAAGGCCGATGCACTCAGGACTAAACTAAAAATAAAAGATGGCGGTGAATTCACCCTATTTGCCATCCAAAACAGTGAAGAAAAAAATGAGTTAATCTTGTGCAAAAAGTGTCCTTAAAGATTTACCTTTGCTCATTACATTCCTTAAAATCAACGTTCCATGAAAAGATTCATTTTAGCAAGCGTCCTAATTTTTTCAAGCATTTCCCTTTTTGGTCAAGTATTCACGGGAATGGATGAAATTGAGAAAGCGAAGAAAGAAGGATTCTATACCTACATCAATTCAGAGGAAAAATACGTGATTGAATCTTGGAAGAACTATTTGAAAAAATTCGGGAAAGTAGAGGCAGGTCGTGGTGGAGCCATTAATGTTTATCAAGCGAAGATTTCAGACATCTCAAAAGACGGATTAACCTTGCTTTCTAAAACGAGCGAAGAGAAAAACAAGACCAAATTATTTGTTTCAATCGCTACAGGACCTGATACCTATATTCAAAATGGCCATGAGCAATACCGCGATGCGAGCAATTGGTTAGAGGAATTTGTCAAAATCATCAATTTAGAGGAAGACGTTCGCACACAGGAAAAGGCCTTAAATGAGTTGATTGCTACGAAAACTAAGCAGCAAAAATCAGCAGAACGTATGATTCGTGAATTAGATTCAAATAAACGTCAAACGGAATTATTGACCAAACGTTTAGAAGAAGCGAAAGTGGAGAAAGAAAAGATTCTAGCGAATCAAGAGCAAAATAAATTAGATCAAAAAGCGAACGAGGAAGCGATTATCCAACAAATGCAGAAGTTTGAAGCTGCTAAGAAAAAGATCACAACTAACAAATGAGAAAAATTTGTTTCATCCTTTTATTCATCACAACTCCCGTATTGTTCAGCAATTTTGGAATGGTTGAGTATACCGTATTGCATCCTAAAACCAAAAGTGTTCAAACAGATTCGCTTGCTAGGAAACAGAAACCTGTTAACCTATATGCGCAGGACATAAAATCCGCAGATATCAAGCAAGAAGAAGAAAAGACATCAAACATGCATTGGGGAGATTACCTTGTCTTGGGTATCAAGGCAATTGGTGGATTGATACTGAAGCTTTTAGCTCACCTTTAATGCCGAACTTCCAAATCACTTGTCGGGTTTCCGCCTCCTTACCTTATGTTTGGAGCCAATTCGACCAAAACCTACTCGCTAAATTAGCGCCTCCATTCCCCATTGCACGAATTATCCAATTTGATGGTTGTCAGGTCAACGACAAAGTGTGCATTGAATTAGACTTTCTCCTGTACAAGACGCGATGGAATTCAGAAATCACAGCTTACCAGGCAGATGCCACTTCTTACGTATTTGTTGACGAGGGAACCCGCGTACCCTTTGGGATTAAAATCTGGCGCCACGAGCATCGAATCGAGTCGATTTCCGAAAACGAAAGTGCCGTAATTGACAAAATTCAATTTCAAACAAATTACAAACTTTTAGATTGGCTATTATTTCCTTTAATTTGGGGAATGATTGCTTACCGATTACCTCTTTATAAAAAGTACCTACATCAACCTCAATAATATGAAACTAAGTTTAACGCAAAAAATCATCATTGGATTTGTCTTAGGACTCGCGCTAGGTGAATATTTATTCATTACCCTTTCCCCGGAAGTGAGCCATGATATTGCGAGTAAAGTTCAAGTGATCTCCAAGATCTTCTTGCGTTTAATCAAAATGATAGTAGGCCCATTGGTCTTTTGTACTTTAGTAGTAGGTATTGCCAAATTAGGTGATTTCAAGGCCGTGGGACGTATCGGTATCAAAACCATTGGTTACTTCTATTTTGCAACTATTTTATCATTAGTAACAGGATTAGTGGTGGTGAATGTAACCCAACCGGGTAGCTTACAATCTTGGCCTAAACCTAGCGCAGGCACAGAAACGGGCATTGATGCCAGTAAAGCAAAGAGTTTAGAAGATTTCATCTTACACATCTTTCCTGACAGTTTCTTCAAGGCATTAGCTGAAAATGAAATCCTTCAAATTGTGATCTTCTCGCTATTCTTCGGAGTTGCCTTGGGATCCATCGGTGAAACAGGTAAACGATTAATCCATGTTATTGAAAACCTAGCTGAAGTGGTCTTCAAAATGGTGAATTATGTGATGGAAGTTGCACCTTATGCGGTATTTGCGGCGATGACAACCGTGGTTGCCAACAAAGGTTTAAGCATTCTCATCAGTTATGGTTACTTGATGATTTGTTTCA
>CALLKB010000089.1 GCA_938008575.1 uncultured Cytophagaceae bacterium
GGCGATAGGACCGGGATTGATGGCTTGGTTGGCGGTGAATGAATTATCCTTGTAGAGACGTGACACCTCGCATATGAATTATGTAGAGACGCGATACCTCGCGTCTAATACAAAAAAGACGCAAAGTATTGCGTCTCTACAAATCAAAAAGAGACGCGAAGTATCGCGTCTCTACATATTAAGGATTAAAACTCCATCGGATCAGGCCATTTGAAATCATAGCTTAATTCCTCTACGATTTTATCACCGGAAACAATTTTACCCCCTAAACACGGTTGGCTTGAGTCCCAATACCCTGGATTCATCCCGCGTTTTTCACAGTCATTCATTCCCACATCTTGTTTAGTTGGATGTTCAGGAGCAACAATGTTGTAGATGCCAGCAGGAATTTTCTCGCAAGTCAAGGCAATCAAATTCACCACATCATCTTTGTGCACATAATTCACTGGGCAATTCGCTCCGTCATTACGTTTGTTTGCGAAGTATTTGGCGACAAAACGATCGCCACCCATTAAGCCTGCAAGACGCAAAATCACGGAAGAAACAGGTGATGCTTTAACAATAGCTTCTGCCTGTGCCATCAACGAATTTTCGTTAATTTCAGCCGTTTCATCCACGATCGCAGAGACATTTGCATAAACGGAGGTAGAAGAAAGGAAGATAATTTTGTCTACTTTTTGGGGATCTAAACCATCGACCCAAGCTTGCACGATGCGCAAATATTGTTCCTCTGAGTTTTTCTTTCTGCGGGGAGGAATAGCCCAAACTTGAATTGCCGATTGATTTAACAGCCCCCATTCCCCTTCGGTGGTTTCGTCCGTCGCGCGAAAATCAACAACTTGAACTTTGGGATGCTTCGCTTGTTGGTGCACTTGCGATGCCGAAACCTTAACTTCAAAATCCGCTAAAGCAAGTTTAAATGCCAATGGTGCGCCAACCCAACCGCCTCCGTAAATACTTAAGTTCTTTTTCATAATTTTATGCACCTTTGGAACAAATGCAAAACAAAGATAGTTTATAAGCCATGAATAAAATGTTTTTTGTACCCTTAATCACCATCGTCTTAGTCGCATTAGACTATTATGTTTGGATAGCGGTTAAAACGGCTCTTCGTAAATCGCGTGAAAGTGTACGTCAAACAGCTGCAATCATTTACTGGGGATTTACAGCTTTCGTACTAATAGGTACCATTTCTTATAATGCATTGCCATTGCATGCTTGGAAAAACGAATTCCGAATTACTTTCATGGCGCTTGTTATGATTTCGGTCATCAGCAAATTGTTCATCATTATTTTCTTGCTTTTAGAAGACATCACCCGCTTTTTCCGCTGGGGAAGCAATAAAATCCTCAAAAAAGATCCGAGCGCGATCAGTCGGCACGAGTTCTTATCTCAAGCCGCCCTCGCAGTTGGCGCAGTTCCTGCCGCAACATTTGCTTTTGGGATCCTCTCTGGAGCACATGATTACCGCATTGAAAAAGTGAGTTTAAAGATTCCTAAACTTCCCAAAGAGTTCCGCGGCATGCGCATTGCACAAGTATCGGATATCCATTCAGGAAGTTTTTTCAACAAAACGGCTGTTCAAGGTGGCGTAGATATGTTGATGCGTGAAAAGGCCGACTTGGTGTTTTTCACGGGAGATTTGGTCAATAATGAGTCCAAAGAGGTGGAAGATTACTTCAATATGTTTTCCAAAATAAAAGCCCCTTATGGTGTTTTCAGCACGTTGGGAAATCATGACTATGGAGATTATGTAAAGTGGAAAAGCGCAGCGGCCAAAAAACAAAACTTACAAGATTTGATGAAGGCACATGAATTAATGGGCTGGAATCTGATGATGGATGAGAATCATATCATCACAGAATCAGGAGAGAAATTGGCCATCATCGGCGTTCAAAACATAGGCATCGGTCGTTTCCCTTGGTATGGTAATCTATCCAAAGCTTATGCGGGCACAGAAGAGGCATCGACCAAATTACTATTATCTCACGATCCGACGCATTGGAATGCAGAAGTTACGAAAAATAGCAAGTTTCATGACATTGATGTTGCTTTTGCGGGCCATACACATGGGGCGCAGTTCGGGGTAAAAATTCCAGGCTTTGAAACTTGGTCACCTGCTAAATACATTTATAAACAATGGGCAGGCTTGTATGAAGAAAACGGGCAGCAATTATATGTTAATCGCGGATTTGGATATTTAGGATACCCAGGGCGTGTAGGGATGCCGCCGGAGATTAGCATATTTACATTGAGTTAAGAGTTAAGAGCGAAGAATGAAGAGGTAAAAGTTGAAATTAGGACCTTCGGACTTCGGACTCGCGACTAGTGACTAGTGACTGACCACTCCCTTCGGACTTCGGACTAGCAACTGCCCACTGACCACTGCCTGATTTTTTTCGCTTTCCTTTTGCTCCTTTCTAAAAAAAAGCTATTTTTGCATCCCAATTAAATTGGTTTCGTGGCCGAGTGGCTAGGCAGAGGTCTGCAAAACCTTCTACAGCGGTTCGAATCCGCTCGAAACCTCAAAAAACCTTCCAAATCGGAAGGTTTTTTTGTTTAACTCCATTTTGTACAAATCCCTCTCAAAAAATTACACTTTCACTTTGGGTTTATTTTGAAAGATTCTAAATAATCAATCAAACCTTAAAAAAACCTGAAATTGTTTCTCCTATAAATTGTTTCCTAAAAAATCGGAATGTAGTTTTGCGAACTGAATTAAAATGTGAAAACCAACATGATGTTTTGCAAAAAATTAACACTCGTTAAAACCTTATTATCCTTTGCGATACTATTAGCTAGCGTGAGCGCGACATTTGCGCAAGATGCAGCAGAAGGCGAAACCCTATTCAAAAACAACTGTGCAGCATGCCACAACACATCGGATGAAGTGCTTGTAGGACCTGGTTTAAAGGGAATTAGCGAAAGACGCCCGATTGAATGGATCGTTAAATGGGTTCATAATCCACAAGCTGTTATCGCTTCAGGCGACAAATACGCAAACGACCTTTACAACAAGTTCAATAAGGCGGCAATGACTCCTTACCCGAACTTTACAGAACCTCAAATCAAAAGCATTGTTGCCTATATTGATGCAGCAAACGCAGCTCCAGCGGCTCCGGCAGCGGGTGCAGCTCCAGCAGAAGGCGCAGCAGCACCGGCAGCTCAAAGCTCTGGCGGCATGTTAGAAGTTCTTTTAGTTGGTTTATTGATCATCATGGTGATCGTATTAATCGCTTTATTGTCTATCGTTAGCACATTGAGCAAGATTACTTCAGGTGAAGCTTCGACAGAAGCTCCTTTGATGCAACGTTTAGCAGCAAACGCAAAAGCTTTGGCAGCTAATTCAGCTGTTAAAACAGGTATTTTAGTTCTAGCATTATTATTAGGTGGAAAAGCAACAATCGATGCAGCGTATGGCGTAGGTATTCACCAAGGATATGCACCGGAGCAACCGATCAAATTCTCGCACAAATTGCACGCAGGTCAATATCAAATTAACTGTAACTATTGCCACACAGGTGTATATGCAGGTAAAGGCGCAAACGTTCCTTCAGCAAACATCTGTATGAACTGCCACAACGCGATCAAGCGTGAGTCTCCAGAAATTCAAAAAATATACAGCGCGATTGAAAACAACGAGCCTATTCAATGGGTGCGTGTTCACAACTTGCCAGATTTGGCATATTTCAATCACTCGCAACATACAAACGTAGGTGGCTTAGAGTGTAAAAACTGCCACGGCGAAATCGAAAAAATGGAAGTTGTGGAGCAACGTTCTTCATTAACAATGGGATGGTGTATCGATTGTCACCGCGAAACAGATGTGAACGCGAAAGGAAATGCATACTACGACAAATTAGTTGAGGTGCATAACAAAGACAGCAAAACACCGCTTAAAGTGCAAAACATTGGTGGCTTAGAGTGTTCTAAGTGTCACTATTAATCATATTACAATAGATTCAAAATTAGTCTGAATAAGAAAGATTATATGGAAAATTCGAACAAGAGGTATTGGAAAGGAATTGAGGAGTTAACCAATGAACCATCGTTTGTAAAAAATATCCACAATGAGTTTGGCAACATGCCCTCAGAAAACGATGCGAAAGGCGAAGCCTTAGTAGACGGATCTGGAACTCATCGTCGTGACTTTTTAAAGATGTTGGGATTCGGAGTTGCAGCTGTTTCATTAGCAGCATGTGAAGCACCGGTTAAAAACACCATTCCATACTTGAACAAACCGGAGGATGTTGAGCCTACGATTGCCAACTGGTATGCATCGACTTACACGGATGGTGGCGATTACGCTTCAATCTTAGTTAAGACTCGCGAAGGTCGTCCGATCAAGATCGAAGGAAATACCTTATCGTCTGTTTCAAAAGGAGCTCTTTCAGGCCGTGCACACGCATCTGTTTTGAGTCTATATGACAACGAAAAATTAAAAGGACCCCAAATTGGTGGAAAAGCTAGCGATTGGAAACAATTAGATGCTGAATTCACTGCAAAATTAGCTGCAGTAGCTGCTAAAGGTGGACAAATCAGAATTGTATCTAACACGATTCTTTCGCCAACAACGAAAAAGGTGATTGCTGATTTCGCAGCGAAATACCCAACAACTCAACATATCTCTTACGATGCGAATCCAGCTTACGGATTATCTGCTGCACATGGCGGAATTATCCCAAGCATCGATTTCAGCAAAGCAAAAACAATCGTTTCTGTAGGAGCTGATTTCTTAGGTACATGGATCGCACCTAGTGAATTCTCTTCTCAATGGGCTGTTACACGTCGTGTAAGCTCAGAAAAAGGAGGCAAAAAAGACATGTCACGTCACTACCAGTTTGAGACAATCATGTCGACAACAGGTGCTAACGCTGATTACCGTGCAACTTACAAGCCATCTCAAGAAGGTTTAGTTGCTGTTGCATTATATAATGCAGTAGCAAAATTAACGGGTGCAGCTGGTATTGCTGGAGCAGCCGTTAAAGTTGACCACTTAGATAAAGCAGCCAAAGATTTAGTTGCTTCAAAAGGTGCCTCAATCATCGTTGCAGGATCAAATGATCCAGAAGTACAAAAAATTGTAGCAGCTACAAACGCATTAGTAGGCGCCTATGGCTCAACATTAAATACAGCTATTCCATTGAACTACCGTCAAGGTAATGACATGGCGATGGCCAACTTCATTAAAGAAGCAGGTGCTGGTAAAATTGGTGCCGTTATTTTCTACAATGCGAACCCAGTTTACAATCACCCAATGGGAGCAGCGTTAGCAACAGCTTTACCGAAAGTTGAACTAAGCTTAGCAACGAACGAGCGTGCAGATGAAACAGCATCTTTATGTCAATTTATCGCACCAGATTCACACTTCTTAGAATCTTGGAATGATGCAGAGCCAAAAGCTGGTTTCTACTCATTAACACAACCAACCATTTCTACGATCTTCAAAACTCGTCAAGCGCAAGCAAGTTTCTTAACTTGGGCAGGTTTGTCGGGTGATTTTGCAGCTTACTTAGAAAGCAATTGGGAGAATAACATCTTAAAAGGTGGCAAAGTAGCTTGGAATAACGCATTACACAATGGTGTTTTCGAACCAAATGCAGGTAGCGTTTCTGCTTCTAGCCCATCGGTTGACGTGAATGCTGCAGCTTCTGCGATTGCAAAAGCATATTCAGCTTCATCTACAGGATTAGAAATTTCTGTTTACGAGAAAGTTGGTTTAGGTACAGGTTCTCAAGCGAACAACCCATGGTTACAGGAATTCCCTGAGCCAGTTTCAAAAGCTTGTTGGGACAATTATGCAGCCATTTCACAACCAACTGCAACCGAATTAAAATTAAAGCAAGGCGACTTAGTTAAAGTAAGTGCCAAAGGATACGAAGTTACATTGCCAATCTTGGTTCAACCTGGTCAAGCACAAGGAACAATCGCCATTGCGATTGGTTATGGACGTACGAAAGCTGGTAAATCGGCGGACGGCGTAGGTGTTAACGCTTATCCATTCATCTCAGAAATCAATGGGGCATGTGTAGGAACATGTACACAAGGTGTTTCAGTAACAGCAACAGGTGAAACAAAAGACATCGCTCAAACACAAACTCACCAAACGGTGATGGCGCGTCAAGCGGTTGTTCAAGAAACTGTTTTAGCTGAATTTGCTAAAAACCCATTAGCAGGAAGCTACAAACCAAGAGTTAAGACCTCAGAAGGCGAGAAAGACGCAACTGATTTGTCTCTTTGGAATGGTCACGAATACAACAACCACGCGTGGGGAATGGTGATCGACTTAAATACATGTACAGGATGTTCAGCTTGTGTTATCTCATGTAACGCAGAAAACAACGTACCAGTAGTGGGTCGCCAAGAAGTAATTAACCGCCGTGAAATGCACTGGATGCGTATCGACCGTTATTATTCATCAGACGCGGAAGTAGAAGATTTACAAGGCTTAGAAATTGCATCTGATAATCCAGAGGTTGTTTTCCAACCGATGTTATGCCAACACTGTAATAATGCTCCTTGTGAGACTGTTTGTCCAGTATTAGCGACGACGCACTCAACAGAAGGATTGAACCAAATGACTTACAACCGTTGTATCGGTACACGTTATTGCGCAAATAACTGTCCATACAAAGTACGTC
>CALLKB010000090.1 GCA_938008575.1 uncultured Cytophagaceae bacterium
GAAACCGCGCTGTGGCTTTGGAAATTTTCAAAGGCTCTTTTGGAACAACGAAAAATAAAGGCCAAATCAATCAAGTGAAAACCCCCACGCTCATCTTATGGGGAGATAAAGACAACGTCATCAGCGTGGACAATGTGGCGCTTTTCAAACGAGATATACAAGGCAGTAAGTCCGAAATATATAAAAATGTGGGGCATGTTCCCATGGAAGAAGTTCCAGGGAAAGTGACGGCATCTATCTTGAATTTCATACGTTAACGATAGATTCAAACAGAAAATCATCCACGGATTTTGATGCCCAAGTTAAATGGTGAGCATTTAATTCTCATTAGCTTGCACATTTGAGAAAATGTCCTGCATGGGGACATTCAGCGAGTAGGAAAGGTTATAGACCTGATAAATGCTTGTATTGATTTGACCCAATTCGATTCGACGCAATTGCTTGCTTTCTATTTCAGCCTCATGCGCTAACTTCTCGATGGTTAGGCCTTTTTCTTTGCGTATTTCCCGAATGTTAGAGCCGACTAGAACGACCAGCTCTTCCTTCTTTAGTTTCATGGCCCAATATGGAAAAAGGTCAAATCTGACACAAGGTCACATTTGACCCCAATTCCGTTAAAGCAAATGTACATTTAGTTAACGGGGAAAAAGTAAAAACATTGCTTTGGGCTAAGGGAAGAAAAAAAACCTATGCATATAGACCCACACAGTAAGATAAACTTAACTATGTGGGTCCTAAAACTTCATTGGTCAATACGAGTGAAATTACCCAATCTTCACCGAAGTCATCGTAAGCGATCCGCCTACTGCCATGTCATTGAAAAAACGAATCTTTTCGTTCTTCCCCTTTAAGCCTAGCACATAAAGCAAAGGGATGTAATGCTCCGGCGTAGGGATTGCCATCAAGGCTTCTCGGCCTAAAGATTCATATTTTACGAGTCTTTCGTGTTCGTTGTTGAGAATCAAATCTTTCATTTTTTGATTGATTTGTTTCGCCCAATCAAAGGCATAATTGGGGGCATTCAATTTTCCCCAGTCCAACATGCGTAAATTATGTACCATGTTTCCGCTGCCCACAATCAGCACACCTTTCTGCCGCAAATCGGCTAATTCCCGCGCTAAATCGTAGTGATAGGTCATATTTTGACCGGAGTCAATGCTCAATTGCAAAATAGGGATGTTGGCCTTCGGATACATGTGCCGAATAATCGTCCAAGTTCCGTGGTCCAGCCCCCAGTCATGATCCAATTCCACATGCGTGCTTTTGATGAGTTTCTGGGTTTCTTTCGCAAGGATTGGGTCCCCTTTGGCTGGATATTGTACCTCAAATAATTCGCGGGGAAAACCACCAAAATCGTGAATCGTTTTCGGAGATTCCATGGCCGTAATCTGGGTACCGCGCGTCATCCAATGGGCAGACACGACCAATACCGCTTTGGATGTGGGGATTTCCTTCGCCATCGCTGACCAGGTCCGACTGAATTCATTGTCTTCGATGCCGTTCATGGGCGAACCATGACCGATAAACAAGGTGGGCATCACCGAGCCCGTATAAATCAAATCATCCGTGAATGACTTAAATCCTGAAAATGTGTTGATACTTCCCATGGCCAAAAGACTGCTTAAAAATTGGGTTCGATTCATTTGAAAATACGCGAAAGGCATCGCAATTTGATTACGCGATTGTTTTCACAAATTGGATTTCAGCGGCTAATTTCACTTCTTCGCTCACCAAAACTCCCCCTGTTTCCAAGGCTGCGTTCCAAGATAAACCGAAATCGTTGCGGTTGATTTTTCCCGATAATGAGAACCCTGCCTTAACATTTCCCCAAGGATCTTGGCTAATTCCGCCAAATTCCACATCTAAGCTCACCTCATTTGTGATGCCTTTGATTGTCAAATTTCCTTTCAATTGTCCATTTTCTGCATCGAACATTTGGAAGGATGTACTCGCGAATTGGATATTCGGATGATTTTCTGCGTCAAAAAAATCACCACTTTTCAAGTGGCCATCACGGTCCGCATTATTCGTATCGATTGACGTTACATCGATGGTCGCTTGTGCTGTGGCTTTGCTAAAATCATCTCCTTCTGTCGTTAATTGTGCGGAGAAATTACGAAACTCACCTTTCACGTTGGCGATCATTAAATGCTTTACTTTGAATGTTAATTCACTGTGCGTAGGGTCAAAAGCCCAAGTGGTTGTATTTGCCATGTTGGTTTGCATATAAGGGTTTGTCGATATTGACAATGCAAAGTTGGGGCAAAAAACGCGCGGGCAGATTAACCTATGTTAATAAATGAAATTAGTGTTTGCTGGCCAATTGCTTACGAATCCGGCTTAATGATTGTGGCTGAATGCCGAGATAGGAGGCAATGAGGTATTGTGGAATGCGTTGCATGAAATCGGGGTGGCGCTTGGCAAATTCCGTGTAACGATCTTCTGCTTCTTCGCTGGTGGTTTTGGCCATGCGGTATTGCATAGAAACATAGGCATTCTGAATCAATACGCGGAAATAGCGTTCCAAGATAGGCATCGCAGAACAGGCTTGTTCGAAAGCCGCCTTGTTCATCATCAAGACCTTTGTCGGTTCTAAACATTCGATGGAATAGGTCGATTTATTTCCTGAAAAAAAGCTTGCTAAGTCGGAAATCCAATAGCCCTCCAAGGCAAATTGAACGACCTGCGTATCACCTTTTCGATCTGCCAAATAACTGTAACAAGAGCCTGAAAGGACAAAAAATATGTAATTACAACTTTGGCCAGCTTCCAGGAGGAGCGCCTTTTTGTCCAGTGTTTTTTCAAAAACGAAGGCATCAAACTGCAGGGCGCATTCCTCCGACAAGGATTGGCCGCTGTACTGTTCGATGCTTTTTCGTAATAGGTCGTTCATGGGCTGGCAAAACTAATTTAAAAATGGTAAAATCAACTTATACCCGATAAAAACCTGCCCTAAATTCAATTGGGGTCTTCTCCACATGCTTCTTGAAGAACTTGATGAAGTTGGTAGGCTCATCAAACCCAAGTTCAAATCCGACTTCTTTGATGGAATTTGCCGTATGGGCTAATAATCGTTTAGCCTCTAAAATAACGCGTTCGTCTATAATCTCCTTCGGGGATTTGCCCAAAACAAATTGGGTGGATTTGTTTAATTTTCGTTCGGATACCGACATCTTATCGGCATAACCCGACACAGATTTTAGCTCCGTAAAATGCGATTCTAAGAGTTGATTAAACAATATTGTGTAATCCAATTCTTCACCTTTCCGGATTTCCTTAAATCCAGAGGCGCGTCTTTCCCGTTCGGCAAGCAGTAATAAATTATGCAATAGATTATGTAACACATCAAATTGAACCGAATCATGAGGCTTCGACAATTCTGTTTCGATGTCTTGAAATGTTGAAATTAAGGGCGAATAATCAGCCACCTGAAGTACCGGATCTTCGAGTAAATCATTGAACAAAATATTGTTCCGCAAGTATTTGATATCCTGAGGATATTTATCAAAAAACGCTTCTGTGAATAACAAAAACCGACCGTCATAACCCCCTTTGGGATCTAACATTTGAACCCGATTCTTATTAATGAAGAGAAAGGAATTTGCTTGAACAGGAATCGGCTTAAAGTCAATTACGTGATTCGCAGTTCCTTGTTGGTAGAAAAAGATGTTATAATAATTATCCCGATGCGGATAGGCAATGTTCTCGTGGTGAAGCAATAAGGTTTCGGCAATGGAAATGACTTCGATTTCGAGCGGAAGACCCGCTTTAAATCCGATGTTCTTTATTTGATTTGCCATAGGACAAATATAAAATATCCTTTATGCTTATCGTAGCATAAAGGATATATAATCGCAACACCTAATCTTATTTTATGTTGATCGGAATTACCAATGCTTCCCAAAGTAAGGAAATTCCATTTTCCGTAATTGTGTAAACCAAGCTTTCTTGCGAAGTGTTAGCAGGCAAGGGCTTTACTGATACGACTAAAACGTCCTTTTCAGGATTTCGCGTTGTTTCTCCGCTTCTTTCAATTCCCCATTGGCCAACCTGTGAGTTGAAAATTATTTGCCATTGGCTTTCGTTCGGAATTGTGTAGATCGTGAATTTTCCGGCAGGCAATTTTTTGCCTTCTACGAGTAAATCTGCATCCGTTTCGATTTGAGTTGCCTCATTTGCTCCGGCTCTCCAGACCTTTCCAAAAGGAACTAAATCTCCCCAAATCTTTCTTCCTTTGACAGAAGGACTACCATAGGTTATCGTAATCGTTGCATTGCCTACCTTACCTGTAACGGTTTGCTTGGGACTTTGTCTTACTCTTGCTTGTTGTGCTTGAACTTGCACAAAACTTGTCAGCATTATAAATGCCAAACACATCAAATTCCATTTAGTTTTCATCGTTTTATTTAGTTAGTTTAAACAATCCTGCACCTATTTTGGCCGCTTCGCTTCCTTCTTTGGGATGTAAGAAATTCCGACTTTCTTGATTGAAATCTAATTCAATCGCTTGGTCTGTAACTTTCGTGTTGTTGAATTTCAATAAAATAGGGTCAATGTCTTTGAAGTTCAATTGAGGTCCTCCGCCCGTCCCAGTTACTTTTTTGTTCCCGGCAATTAAACTGTTATTCACTTGGTATAAAATGGGTTCCTTGGCTTTTTGTTCCACACCAGCAGCTTCTTGTTGGCCACGATCACGATCTAATTGGCTTATCCAAGCATACTGTCCATTAGCGATCACATTATTCTCAAACACAAAATCGTTTGCGATGGCAGATGTCCAAACGCCGCAACCGTATCCGCCATAAATTAAGGTATTTCGCATCACGTGGCCTGTACTTTTGCGCGACCAATAAACGATGGCTTGTTTCAAGTTGTAGAAGATACAATGGTCTACAACAATGCTGGTACCATTCGCGATAATTCCTAAATGATTGGGAGCGTTGACCTCGTCTCCGGCAAATACGCATTGCGTAATTTCCAAATCATCCAGTTTGGCATCTGGACGTGTAATAGGATATACACGAATGATTTTCCCTTTTTGAGGATGTTCGATCACGGGTGCACCCATGATTTTCAATCCTTGAATTGTCATGTGGCTTGTTTCAACCTTAATACCATACATTCCTCCACCAAATGGATCTTTTTGGCCCATCCAATCATCAGATAATGGCATGGTGTGGATCAAAGTGGGCATACTACCTGAATTCCAATTGGGGTCATCGGGTAAAACCTCCGCTCGAATGGTTAATCTCGCTTGTTTCGTAAACGTTCGTTTGGTCGGATGGAAGGTTGAAGGCTCCATCAAAGCATATACTCCGGAAGCTAATAAAATCGTTATTGGATTTTCACCTTCACTCGCATTGACTAAACGCGAAGCAGCGGGTAAGCTGCGAAGAGGGTGGGCCTGGGAGCCATCTTGACTATCATTCCCTGTATTAGGATTGACATAAATCAATTGGGTCGTTTGGGCAAATAAGCTTGGGCTCATCAATAAAGCAAGCATGCATAATCGTAGGTTTCTCATTTTCATCGGTTTTGTTCTAATGAAGAACAAAATTGAACCTTTGCATGAGGAAAAGCATGATACTTTTATGCCAAATGATGATACTTTGGGGTCAAATACGGTCGATGAAATAAGCCAAAAGATTCGACCATTCCTCTTCGAGTGAATAGCTCGGCCGTGTTTTCTTCGCACGTGCATACCAATAATCCGCGTTCCAAATGTCCCCTTCCTTCCGGTGTAAATAGGCATGCACCCAGGCAGAATCGCGATCACCTAGCTGATCAATGAGTGCATGCGCTTGATCCCAATCCCCTTTGGCATCGTACCAAAGGCTTTTCAGTATCGTAGAAAGCTGCGGGTCAGGCCTGTCTAAAACGAGGGATTCTTTGAAAGATTGGATATTGTTCATTTCGATGTTCGTAAGATTTTATCCATCGCTTTTCCTTTGGCTAATTCGTCGACCAATTTATCTAAATAACGAACTTGCTTTGTCAGTGGATTTTCAATTTCTTCAATGCGATATCCACAGATCAGACCCGTGATTAAATGGGCATTGGGATGTAATGTGGCTTTGGCAAAAAAGGTACTGAACAAGGCCTTTTCATCAATTAGCGCCTGCACGCCTGAGGCATCAAAACCCGTCAACCAATGAATCACTTGAAGCAGTTCCTCCTCAGTTCTGCCTTTCTTAGTGACTTTCGTAACATAATGTGGATAGACGGATGCGAAGGTCATTTTCGCAATCTTTTCGGTATGAGCGGGAGTTTCTTTCATGATTTATTAAAACTGCCAAAGGATAATGGCTAAATATCTCTAAAACAGCTTTCCAAGCAAATTAAATAAAAAGCAAGGAGCTGTACAATAGATTAAGAGGTCTCAATAAACAATATTTTCATTTATTTCGAATAATTCATATATTTCGTATAAATTCGCAAAATAATCAATCAAGATGATAGCAGAGGATAAAATAAGTAGACCAACCAAAGAGGAGCAGAGGCTTGCAAAAGAATCCTACGAAGCCTTATCTACGACTTTGGAATCGCTTCATGCGACAAATCCCGAAATAGAAATAGAGGAAACGGCAGAGAAAATCAGGGTACCATTAAAAGCCTTAAAACTTTTGGCAACAATCCTAAAAGCAACAAGTCAAGGAAAACCTATTTCCATCGTTCCCATCGCCACCGAAATGACCACCCAAGCAGCATCCGAATTATTGGGATGCTCCAGACCACATTTAATTTCTTTGCTTGAAAGTGGCGAAATACCTTTCATCAAAGTTGGCAAGCATCGTCGGATCAAATACGAAGATGTAACACAATACAAAGCCCAAATGTATGCCAAACAACGCGCGCGTATTATCGATATGATGAAAATGGATGAAGACCTTGGGCTGTATGATTCATAGTGTAAAATTCACTTGCTTTCTTGACACCAATGTCATTTATCCAATAATAACACGGGATATACTACTGTGGTTTGCCCACTTTGAATTATATACACCCAAATGGAGCCCTGACATTTTTAATGAATGGGCTGAGGTCATGCAACGGAAAAACATATCCGAAGCGGAAATTAAAAAACGAATCGAAAATGTAAATTTAGCGTTTCCGGGAGTCATCGTTTATGACTATGATTCCATTGTAGACACCCTAAATCTCCCCGACCTGAGGGACCGCCATGTATTAGCGGCAGCCATTAAATCGAATGCCGGAATTATCGTAACCAATAATTTAAAAGACTTTCCCCAGGCATATTTACAGCGCTATAATATTACAGCAAAAAATGTAGATGACTTTTTAACAGATCTCATTGACCTAAACCACGAAATCGCATTAGAGGCGTTTAAAATGATGGTTTCAAACAAGAAAAACCCTGATTTAGACGAATATCAGGTATTAAACGTTTTTCGAGAAAATGGATTAAAAGACACGGCAGACTACTTGCACGCCTTGTTATAAAATCCTATTTCCCATACTCCTCCAGCTCAATCGTATCATCCGTCGGGGACTTGTTTTTATCCGAAAACAGCTCCCCGATTTTCATCACAAACTTACTCGAAATGACATTGAGAATCGTATTCAGTAAGAATATGCCCCATTTTGTTTTGGGATGTGCCAACCAAGGCACTCCCGGAGGAAGTTTCTGAATCTTCGTCACATAAGGCCGAAAGGCTTTATCATAGGCGGCAAATGCATCCGCATAATTCGCATGGCGAGATAATTCCCCAGCCAAAATATAAGCTCCTACGACGGACAGACTAACGCCCATGCCCGTCAAGGGCGATGGACAAAATGCCGCATCTCCTGTCATGGCACAGCGGCCTTTCGACCAACGAGGCGCAATGACTTGGCTGATGGCATCAAAATACAAATCGGAGTTCTCCTCCATGGCGGCTAAGACGCGTTTGGCTTCCCAACCGGCATCTGAAAACTTATGCCGTAAAAGTTGCTTTTGCTCGTCTAGAGATAATTTTTCATAGCCCATGGGCTCCGACATAAACGAAAAGGATGCACGCGTCGTGCCCTCGTTATCCGGACGCATGACGATCACGCGCGAATTCGTTGCGTTATACCAACGAGCCCAACGGCTATCCGAGGGTCCACGTGGAATCGTAAAATAGGAGACATAAAGCCCCACAGGCTTGACGTACGGTTCATCGCCAAAAACCAATTGGCGAGTTCGCGATCGAATGCCATCCGCACAAATAACCAAATCAAAATCGCGGATTTCACCGTTTTGGAAAGTCACTTTTACACCGTCTGCATGCTCATCCAAGGCGATTATTTGATTGCCAAATAGATACTCTACATGATCTTTGGTGTGCTTGTATAATATCTTGACCAAATCACCTCGTAAAATCTCGAGTTCGGAGGTTCCTAAATTGGATTCGCCTTTCGGCAGCGCGGCCTTGATCCCATCATTTTCATCCACAAATCGGACGCCCAACTCGCCCGTATCTGCCGCGCGAATTTCCTCCTCAATGCCCATCCATTGCGCGATTTTTTGCGCGGCACCTTTAATGTCGACATTTTGGCCTCCCAAACGCAGGCTTTCTGCGCGCTCCACAATCGTAACTTCAAAACCAAAACGATTCAACCAAAAGGCTAGGGTAGGGCCAGCGATACTCGCACCAGAGATGAGGATTTTTTTGTGATTCATAAAAGCAAAGAAGGAAGATCTGCTTTTAAAAACTCAAAAGGGCGCCATAAGTTTTAAAATCATTTCATAAATTGGACTTATGCCCAATATCATCCCACACATCCACTTCAACGGCAATACTGAAGAAGCATTTGAATTTTATCGTTCCGTATTTGGCGGATCGTTCTCGCGTTTGATGCGCTTTAAGGATTTGAACAATCCTGATTTCTCATTTCCTGAAGAAGAGCAAAATAAGATCATGTTGATCCGTTTACCCATCGGTTCTTCGTTCGTTTTATCAGGAAGTGATGTGCCTAATTTTTTAGGTGTTGTGAGCGAGGAGGAGAACCGAAGCAAGATTACCATTTCCGCAGCAAGTCAAGCAGAGGCCGAGGCACTATTCAATGGCTTGTCGGCCGGCGGAACCGTAGAAATGCCATTAGACGTAGGTCCTTGGGGCGCCTATTTAGGTGCGTTTAGGGACAAATATGGGATTGAGTGGATGGTGGAAACTACTGCTTCATAAAACTACAAAACACAAAATTATGCACCGCCCCGCTTGGTGTAATATGGTCTTCACGTTTGCATTCCGGGTTCTTGAAATCCGACTGAATGAACTTTGCTTTCATGCCCTCCTCATCATATTGTTGAATTTCTAAACCACTACATTTGGTCGGCCCATCCGTAGAAAACGTTCCAATGATGACCATTCCATTCACCGCATTTTTGACGATACTTAGATAAGTGTCGATTTTGGTGGAATCGGTTTGAAAGTGAAAAGCGGCTCGATCATGCCAAACATCGTATTTCTCTTTAGGCTGAAAATCCAAAATATCGCTGACAATCCATGTAACTTTTTTGGCATCCTCACCTAACCTTTCTTGCACCCGAAGAATCGCGGCTTCGGAAATATCTAAAACAGAAAGATTCGTGTAGCCTTCAGCTAGTAAAAAATCAACCAAGTTACTGTCACCGCCACCAATGTCGATAATCTTCGCATTTTGGGGGATTTTAAACTGATGGATGATTGCCAAAGAAGCCGTAGGAACCTCCTGCGTCCAACTCACTTCATTCGGCTGCTTGGTTTTATAAATGGCTTCCCAATGTTCTTTTACGTCCGTTATCATGCAGCAAATTTGGGGAAAATCAGATGGGCCTATTGTGACTTATGTGACTTCCCTACCTTTTCAATCGGACGAAATCGCAAGGCACTCCAGGTATCATCAATGGAAATCGCCGACACGGTCGTAATGCCAAATTCCTCAACGGTCATTCGAATGCTATCGCGGTTGATATTAGCTTTCAATTTAGAAGTTCCTTTGGGATAGGCAATCCAAAAAACACTATCTGGAACAATGTGTCTGAGTCCTTCATTCAGAAAGTGGGTTAACTCTTTCTTTTCCGAAACAAAAACAAGCGTGTTTGTGCTTGGGGCCGAATTGAATTCCATTTTACATCCATGTGCAAGAAATGCTTCCGCAAGGTCCTTGGGTGCTTGGATGACGATTCCATCGCCTTTGAATCGGAGTTTTTTAAGGATGTCTTTCATCATGTAAAATTAAGCGCCGCTTATAAGAAGGGGTCACTTGATTGAGAAACAATCAAAAATAAATTAATTATCTTGGCATTCATAACCTATTTAAAAACCATGAAAAAAATTCATCAAATTCTATTTATACTCATCCTTCAATGTGTTGTAATAAATGCCATCGCACAAGACGGAACGATTTATCCGCTTGAAGCCCCCAAAGAGCCCAATGCCATTCCCCTAAACACGGGTTCTGTGAAAGACCAGCCCGCACCTGAAACCTGGTTCCGCCAGTGGGGTGATCCGATGGCACGGAATATTTCAACAGCAACCTTAACTCCTTTCTTTCCTGAAAAAGGCAAGGCCAATGGCGCAGCAGTTATCGTTGCTCCTGGCGGCGGATACCGTTGGCTTTCCATGGGCAATGAAGGCTGGGAGGTCGCAGAAGCGTTGGCCAAACAAGGAATAACAGCCTTCGTTTTAAAATATCGCTTATTTCCTACGCCTGAAAAGCTAGAAGATTTTACAGCTTGGATGAACCGCCCACGCCCTGCTCCCGCAAAAACGGACAGCTCTGCAAAAAATACGAATCCCATGGCGCAAATGGATCTGACCAATCAACTACAAGATGCCGAAGCGGCCTATGCAATGATTCTGAAAAACGCGACCGCATGGGGTGTCGATACGAAGCGAATCGGGATGATTGGTTTCTCCGCAGGGGCAGGATTAACCATGCATGTGACGCTGAATTCCCAAACCATGAAACTGGCGTTTATTGGCCCTATTTATGGCGGCATGGGCCCGGTAAAAGTGCCGGTAAATGCTCCGCCCATGTTCAATGCCATTGCTTCCGATGACTTCCTATTTAATGGGCAGTTTGGCGTGATTGATTCATGGTTTAAGGCCGGCCGACCGGTTGAATTTCATTTATACCAAAATGGAGGACACGGTTTTGGCTTAGGCAATCCAAACCGAACAAGTAATAAATGGTTTGATGCCTTTATTCACTGGTTAGATGTGAATAAGTTTTTAATATCAGCCAAAGCAGAATAATACCTATGATTCATCGCCTATTTTGCGAAGCGTTAAGCCCGCTGAACAGTATTACCCTCGATCTCAATGCTACGAATACGGAATTGAATGCCTCCATTTATGGAAATACGAGCGCTTTTTGTGCTTATATCGAAGCAAAGCTTGGAGGGAAAATCGGTTATGGCGGTTATTTGGAACATCGTGTGATATATGAGTCACACGAGAACTTTGCGACGGCCTCCGCCGATTTCCGAAATATCCATTTGGGTATAGATTTTTGGACTGAAGCGGGTACTCCGGTTTTTGCACCCCTCGCTGGCGTTGTACATAGCTTTCAAGTTAATCCGGGATCAGGGAATTATGGGCCAACAATCATTTTATTCCACCCAGCTGAAAAGATTTACAGTTTATATGGGCACCTAGCAAGTTATGATTTAGCACAGCTGGAAGTTGGCGCACAGATTACAGCAGGCCAAAAGCTTTGCCACCTCGGAAAACCTGATGAGAATGGAGGCTGGCCACCCCATCTGCATTTCCAATTGATTCGTGATATGCAGGGATTTCAGGGAGATTATCCGGGCGTTTGTTCACTGCGTGATGTGGACTTTTATGCGAAAAATTGTCCGGATCCGGCCCGCTTTTGATACTTTATTCGCGAGTGTGTTGTTCATCAGCGAGTTTGCCACGACGATGAAACGTAAATGTTAAAAACGTCTTCCCATTTGGTAAACTATTCTCTTCTTCAAATGATTTGTGAAAGCCAAAATCAACCATTGTTGATTGCACAATCTCCTTATCAATTCGCTTAAATTGGCCACTTAAAACATTTACTCCCTCAATTCCGGATTGGCTAACCGCGCCATTCCCATTATTCGATTGAATAGTAACGACGATGACTCCCCCTTCAGCTAGGTTATTCAACATAAACTGAATACAATTTTTCAAGTCGACGTATTCCAAAAACAAGGCGGCCCAAATGAAATCTGACTGAATGAATGTTTCGGTCGTTTCGTCAATATTACATTTTATCAGTTTCAATTGAGGAAGCGTATTCTTGAATCGAAGATATGTTTGCTGAAGGTAATCCTCATTGATATCGATTCCGACCACGTGTTCAACGGTCGTAGCATCCACATGTTCTAAGCCATTTCCTCCAGCTATTCCCAAAAATAAAGGCTTTTGGGGTTGATGTTTTTCGAGGTATTTTTTCGTCAATGCACTTAGCAAGGGCAATTGAGCCACAGTCTCGTGGCTCATGTGATTTTCATAATCCGCTAATGAAACTTGATTCCAAAGAGTGCTCGAATCGTTAATTTTTTCAATTGGATTCATGAAAGGATGGGGTATTGAACCGTTAAGAAAAATTAAGCCGGCAACTTCGACATATCCATGTGAAATATCTCCCAGGTATGCCCGTCGAAATCCTCAATCGTACGTTGGACCATAAAACCATAATCGCGCATTTCATTGGGTTCGATACCGCCCGCACCTAAGCCACTATCCACGACTTGGTTGACTTCTTCGATACTATCCATGGACAAGGAAAGCAAGGCGGCAATGGATGATTTCGTATCAACAATGGGCTTTTTGGTAAAGCTCGAAAACTTCTCATGCGAAAGAATCATAACAAAAATATTGTCCGACCAAACCATGCATTTGCCACTTTCGTCGGAGAATTGCGGATTATTCTTGAAGCCCAAAGCCGTGTAAAATGCCATTGATTTTTCTGGATCTTGCACCGCAAGGTTGATAAAGATTTGATTCGCCATGTTTGTTTAAAAAGGTTTTTTTAAAGATAAAGAAAATAGGTTAAATACGACGAATTAGAGCTCGAATCAAAACAAAAAGAGGCCAAGTTCGACCTCTATTTGTTTCTTAACACCCCTATAATTAACGAGGCAATACCGTCACAATCACGCGCTGATAGCGAGTTAAAGCAGGTGTCCCTTTATCCGTCACTTGCAAAATAAAATGAATCGTTTTGGGACTATCTACCTGAGGAGCTGTAATCGGCAAACGATACAAATTAGGCGAATAGGGTCTCGTGCTGATATATCCCGGATAGGTCCCCGCCTCTTTGTATTGAAACCACAAATAACTCATGGAATCCCCATCGGGATCAATCGTCCCCTCCGCATTTAAGAAAAACTCCTCGCCAGATTTCACCGTAAATGCCGACGGATGTGCCGTTTTAACCACAGGAGGGTGATTAACGTCCTTGTACGCTTTTGTTGTCCAATCGATTCGCGCCGCAAAATCATGTTGGACAGCGGTACGCCAACGCCAAATAGTGGCCAAATTACTTTTATAGGCCTGCTTATCTACACCGCGAAGCGAATCCTCCGCATTGGTCCAAATAGCTCTTGTTTCGGGTTCGTCTTTTGGCCAATTTTCCCGTTTAAATCCTCCGGAATTGGAGTCTCTAAAGGCAGGTAGATAATGTTCATACCGTCCTCCCCAACCTCCATAATTAGGAAATTGCGCATTGTTTAATCCATTCTCAATCAATCCCAAATAAGCAGGCGTATCGCCTTCCATTCCATACGCCACATCCGGATATAATGCTCCTAAAGGTCCATGGCCTTGTTGGATGTTGTGGGCCAACCACTCATTGGAAACGGATTCCAAATCAGAACCAGGTGCCTTTGCCGACATCCCCAGCCAAGTGGCGTAGGAATAACTATAGCCCGGCGTTACGACAAAAAAGATATCCGGGAAATTCTTTCGTATCCAAGGGCCAGAATCATCTTGATCCGAAATCGTATAGATTCGAACTTTTTGATAAATTTTAGCGGCCTGTGCGGCCGACAAGGTTGACTTAATTTTAAATAAGGCTTGTGCCAAGGTATTTGGACCACCCCAAATGCTAAACCAAATAGGTCTTTCATCCGGCTTCATCAATTGGTCTACAATCCAATTCGACCCCTCCGAATCGTGATTCGCCCCTACACCCTGCATCCCATAAACAGGAAGCCCTTTTTTAACCAATTTGCTTAAGTGTTCATGGCTCGGAAAGCCTTTCTCGTGCAGGCTTAAATTAGGATAGACTTTTTTATATGCACCCAACACTTGATGGATAGAGGCTGGAAACACACTTGTTTTTTGATGGATCGACGTCGTCGCAACCAAGCCTTCAATATCCCATTGATTGCTGTACAACAAAAAGCGTATCAAGGATTGCGTATCATCTGGATCCGCCTCAATATCCGTTAAAACAATCACGCGTTTTTTTTCTTGCTGCGCATGAGTTAGCGTAATGCTCCAGCCAACAAAAAACAAAGTAAAGAGGATGTATTTCATAGCAAGTCTTATTTAAAACATAATTGCGAAAATTCCTTCAAGTACATCCGCCACGAATTCCAGTCATGCGTCCCCTCATTCTCCCGGTAGCTATACTTCAACCCAACTTCATCATACAAGGCACGCAACTTCACGCCGCTATCATATAAGAAATCGTGGTTACCCATGCCTATCCAATATACCTTCGGTTGGCTCGCCTGAACCGCTTTTAATTGCGCCACATGCGCTGCCTTGTCATAGGTATTTGGCCCACGCAATGCAGAAGAAAACAAGCCCATACTCATGACCCCAATGTATTTGAACATGGTTGGATGTGCATTCGTGATGTTTTGGGTTTGATAACCTCCCATCGAAAATCCCGTAATCGCGCGGTGATTCGCATCTGCAATCACACGGTAATTTTGCTCGATGTAAGGAATCACATCTGCCACCAAACTCTTCTCAAACACCCCCGATGCCATCGACCCAATTCCCGGTGCCAAAGTCTTATTCATCGCTTGCGGTCTGCTCAATGGCGCTCCCGGCGTATTGGGATTTCCATTCGTAATCACCACAATCATCGGCTCCGCTTTACCCGAGGCAATTAAATTATCCAAGATGTAATTTGCCCGACCCCGACTTAACCACACTTCCTCGTCTCCGCCACCGCCGTGCAATAAATACATCACCGGATACTTTTTCTTTCCTTTTTCATAACCCGCTGGCGTGTAAATATTCATCTTGCGTTCCATTCCAATGCTTGGTGAATTATACCAAACCGAAGTCATTGTCCCATGCGGAACCTGCTTGGTGTCATACACATCTGCCTCCGCACCCGGAACAAAAAAAGCACCTTGTATCCACGCACCATCCCGCGTCACCAAACTCGAATTGGGATCCAATGCCGGTATACCATCCACAATAAATTCATACTCATACATGTCGGACGGCATAGGTCCCACCTTCACTTCAAAAATCGAATCCTTTTTAATCATCGGCAGCGTATTGCCTAATGCCCGCGGCCAGGTTCCTGAAACAGATACCTTTTGCGCATCGGGTGCCTTAATTCGGAATATCACGGAATTGTCGGCTTGGACATCCGTTGACACAAGCGTACTCGGTCTACGTTGGGCTGAAGCGAATTGGCATAAAAGCAAACTCACCCCCACTAAAATCATTTTTTTCATCGTATTCATAGGTTTAAAATTAGTTAATCGTAATCACGACACGGCGGTAGCGTGTCAGCACCGGAACCCCGTTATCTGCACCCTCCACAATCACGTGGTAGCTTTGGCCTTTTTGAGCTGTTTCAGGAATTTTTACTTGCACTTGTGCATCCTGTAAACGCACGTCTGCCTTTCCGCTACCCGCCTCCTCATACGGCCAAGCCTTGAATTGAACCACAGAATTTTTGTCCTTATCTTGAGCAGAAACATGCAGGGTAAGGCTAGCGCCAGCTTTGGCAAAAAGACGCGTTCCCTCTTTGACCGTAATCCAAGGCGCATGATTCGCCGCTTCGTAAGGCTTTACGCACCAGGCCGCCCGAGCTAAAAAGTCCAATTGCATGGCTTCTAGCCAGCGGGTTTGCGGGAAAGCTTTATCCATTTTTCCTGTTTCTGGATTCAAATCTGCTGCCGTGTCACCGTCTTCGTACCGAAATGGGTTATCTTTTGATTTCACAAATCGACCACCCCAGCCACCAAAAGAAGGATTTTTATAATTGTCCAGGCCCGTATCCATTAAATTCAAAAATGCAGGGGAATCTCCCTCTGAGATAAAATCATACATTTGAAAAACGCCTTGTGGCTTATGAATGCGCAAATCCCAGTGTGTATTTTCTTCGTCGCCTTCTTGCTTCTGGCCATCACCATAGGAATAATATTTTTTCAAAAGTGGTCCGTGCTCATGAATTAATGGGCCCATAAATTTCCCTTCAAAATATTTTTGAAACGCTTGAGGTACTTGCCTCTTCCATGGATAAGCCATGCACCAAAATTGATTAGCATTGTAAAACACACGGATTTCTGGCCAGTTAACACCAATGTAATTTTTATAGGTAGCGTCCTGGTCCATGATGGTATAAATAATGGCCTTCTTAGAAATTCTACGTTTTAGTTCAGGCCAATTGGCTTTACCTGAATTTTCTTCTTCAATGGATTTCAAGGCTCTTGCAATGGTGTTTGTTCCACCCCAAGCCTGTAAATAGATTTCTTCAGAATCCGTTTCATCCATCAATTTTTGTTTGATTAATTCTGACCCATCGGTAATTTTCGTCATTTCGCCCTCAAATTCAATGTTACCCACTTTTACTAAGGATTTCAGGTAATTAGGAGATGGATAATTCGGACTATGAAGCAACAAATTCGGATAAACCTTTTCGTATTGATTTAACAAATCTTGAATCCAAGTAACGCCCGGCCAACGCAAGGATACGCGAGGTTTAGGATAGATTTTTTTTGTCATGTCCATTTCAGAGGTGAATAAAGTCCCTTTGCCATCACCGCTGTAATGCCACATCGAACTCGAATACACCAATCCTTCCACATGAAACTCATTCGTATACAGCAACATGCGAATAAACGTATCCACATCATCAATCTCCCCATCGGTCGTCACAATCGTCCGAGGTAAATTTCCTTTCGCAAAGCTCCCAAAGCTCAGCAACATCGCCGTCAGGCATAATAAGATCTTTTTCATATTAATAGGTATTTGTTTCAATGATTTCTTTCCAGGTTTCGTAAGCCTCTTTGATCGCTTTATGCGAAGCCATGGAGGCCAAAGAATCCGCTTGAATCAGCTGTTTCAAGGCCTGCAAATTAGGGTAAAGACCCCCCTGGAGCCCGGCTAAAAATGCAGCTCCTTGGGCAGATATATGCGGATTGTCTTGTTGGTGAATAGGCGCGGCCAACAAGCCTTGCAGGCATTTTTGCACATAGCTGTTCCGGGACAAGCCTCCGTGCATCGCAATCTGCTGTATGTTTGAGCCAAAATCAGCTTCCATGGCATCCACCACAGCCTTGATCTGAAAGGCTATACTTTCCAATGTCGCCTTAATCAGGTGCGCAGGCTTGGTACCAAACCGCATGCCCACAAAGGAAGCCTTGCGATCCATTTGCCAAAAAGGCGCCCCCAAACCACTAAAGGCAGGAACTAAATATACCCCCGGATCTTCTTCGACAGATTCAGCTATCGAGGCAGAAGCACGCACATCGTCTAAGATGCCCATATCTTTTTTCAACCACTCCATCATGGAACCACAGGCAACAATCGCACCCTCCCAAGCATAAGCTACTTCGTCCTGGGTACTCCAAGCAATGGTGCTCAACAAGCCTTGCGTGGAAACGCGTGGCGCATTGCCCACGTGCATCAAAAGCGAGCAACCTGTTCCCAAAGTCATCTTCGTATCCCCTTCCGTAAAACAGGTTTCCCCAAACATCGAGGCATGTGAATCCCCGATCATCGCAAGCACCGGAATGCCATCCGGCGCCAAACCGAATAAATCTGTTTGGCCAAAATCATCCGAAGAACGCTTCAATACTGGCAAATGCAAGGAGCTTAATCCCCAACGTGCCAATATTTCCGTGTCCCACGTCAAGGACGCTAGGTTAAAAAACAAGGTCCGACTCGCATTCGTCAAGTCACACGCATACGAACGTCCTTGCGTCAATTGAAATAAAATCCAAGTGTCCACGGTACCGAAATACAATTCCCCCGCTTCGAGCGATTGGCGAAGAGATGGGTCGTTTTCTAGCAGCCACAAGACTTTCGTTCCTGAAAAATAAGGGTCAATCAAAAGGCCCGTCCGGGATTTGATCCAGTCGTTTTGATCCTGTAGCTTTTCACAAATCGCGGTGGATCGTTTGCAAGCCCAAACAACGGCTGGACTCAGCGGCTTACCCTGCGCATCCCACAAAACAAATGTTTCGCGCTGATTACTAATCCCAATTCCCTTAATGCTTTTCGGATCCATGCCAGAAAGGCAAGCCTTCACCGCGTTTTCCACACTTTGCATCAAGGCAAGCGGATCTTGCTCCACATGTCCATTCGGGAAATACGTTGTTTCGAGATCGGCGAGGCCTTGTGCCACCACTTCTCCGCGCACATTCATCAGCAGCGCTTTGGTACTACTTGTTCCTTGGTCAATCGCTAAAATCAAGTCCTCCATCTTAGTTCGATTTTTGATTCATTTTATCTACAATCACGGCCAACAAAATCACCAGCCCTTTCACTACCTGCTGCCAAAAAGGGGACACATTCAACAAGACCAATCCATTGTTCAACACACCAATCAAAATAGCTCCGATGATCGTACCTTTGATGGAACCTTGACCGCCCGACAAAGACGTTCCGCCAATCACAATAGCCGCAATGGAGTCCAATTCATAATTCATACCGGCATTAGGCTGCGCAGAATTCAGCCGCGAAGTAACCAAAACCCCACCAATGGCGGCCATCGCTCCTGACAAAGCATACACGAGCCATTTCACCTGTTTGATGGGAATCCCAGATACCAAAGCCGCTTTTTCATTACCCCCAATCGCATAGATAAAGCGACCTAAACTCGTCCGATTCGTGATCACCACAAAGACCAAAATCAAGCATGCCGAAATCCAAACGGGAACGGGAACGCCCAACAACCAGGCCGCTCCAATCTGCTCAAAATCTGTCCCTAAATCGGAAATCGGTTGGCCCTGCGTATATAAAAAACTAAGCCCACGCGCAATGGTCAGCATGGACAGCGTCGCCACAAAAGGAGGAACCGAAAAGCGGGTAATGACCCAACCGTTAAAAAAGCCCAAGGAAGTCCCCACCAAGATCGCGGCCAACGTAGCTCCCAAAACGGTAAATCCGACCCAAAGATCCAAGGCTGGAAAGGCTAACCCGAATTTCAATAAACCCGCACAAATGGCGCCACTTAAACCTAAAATTGCCCCAACAGACAAGTCAATGCCGGCAGTCAAAATGACCAAAGTCATCCCGATGGACAGACAGAGGTTGACGGAGATTTGGCGTAATACATTCCACAGATTTCCCGTGGTTAGAAATTTATCAGACACCACACTCAGCACGACCATGAGTAGAAATAGGGCGATGAGGGACTGTGATTTTTTGAGTAGTGAATTTGATATCATAGGATAGGTAGAGCTTCTTTTAATAAATTCGATGCGTTCAGGTGGGAACCCGTCAATTCTGCCTGAATTTGGCCTTGACACATCACGAGTACACGATCCGCAAGGGCCACAATTTCGGGTATTTCAGACGAGGCAAAGAGGATGCAAGTTCCCTCCGCCGCGATTTGTTTCATTAACTGATAAATTTCATCTTTGGCTTGAATGTCGATACCGCGCGTCGGCTCATCCAACAAAAGGATCGTAGGCTTCGTCGCTAACCATTTTGCTAGAATGACTTTTTGTTGGTTACCGCCGCTCAATTTTCCACACAATTGTTCGATCGACGCACTTTTAATCCGCAAGTCTTGTCGGTATTTCTCCGCCAATTCAGCGTCTTTATCTGCTTGCAACCAATCCCCTAAATGAAGACTCGGCAGGCTGATATTGAATGCCAAATCTTGGTCCATCACCAGCCCGTCTTTCTTTCGGTCCTCTGTTACAAAAGCGATTTGATGCCCGATCGCATCCGCAGGGCACTGGATCGAGCAGGGCTTTCCGTGAATTTGAATATCCATGGACGCTTCTGAAGCATGCATCCCAAAAAGGGTTTCAAGTAATTCGGTCCGGCCCGCACCCATCAGGCCATAGAGACCTAAAATTTCCCCTTGATGCGCTTTGAATTGAATGTTATGCAGTCGGGGTTTCGCATCCGAGGCGCCAAGCGTCAAAGCTTTCACTTCTATTGCCAAAGCTTCCCGAGCAAAGGATTCGGCTTTGGGTTCAATGATGACGTTTCGGCCCACCATAAAAGCAATCAATGCTTCTTCGCTAGTGTCTTTCATTTCCCCGGCAGCAATACTTTTCCCATCCCGCAAAACGTGAAAATATTCCGAAATGCGAAATAGCTCCTCCATTTTATGTGAGATGTACACAATCGTTTTTCCTTCTGCTTGCCAACGGCGTATCAGGGCATGCAAACGATCTATTTCTTGGTCGGACAAAGCGGAGGTAGGCTCGTCCATCAAAATAACGGATGCTTGGCTATGCAAGGCTTTGGCGATTTCAACCAATTGCTGTTCGCTCAATTTTAGTTCCCCAACGAGCGTTGCGGGCGAAGCGTTCACGCCCACTTCGGCTAATAATTCTACGCAAATGCGGTCCATGGCGGCACGGTCCAACAAGCCCCAGGAATTCGTTAGTTCTTTTCCCAAAAACAGATTTTCGCAAATGCTCAGGTTCGGGAATAGGTTTAATTCTTGGTGAATAATCGCGATGCCTGCTGCTTGTGAGGCTTTCGTATCGGCAAAAGTAATCACCTGATCCAGCAAGCGAATTTCCCCTTGATAGCCTTGATTAACACCCGAGAGAATTTTGAGCAAGGTGGATTTCCCGGCACCGTTTTCCCCGAGCAGGGCATTGACCTTCCCAGCTTGGAAAGACAAATTCACCGCATCCAATGCTTTCACACCGGGGAATTCCATCGTTAAGTTATGAACAGCTAACATCTCAGTGCTTGATTTCTACAGGGTAAATCGTCAACGAAGTCACAGGCAAATCGCTAGGAGCTACCTCACAAGCACCCACATAGCTGATCTCATCACCGACCTGAATACCCTTCATTTCCGCAGGGATTTTGGTTTCACGTAGATGCTTATTTAAGGCTTCGGTTAAGGCATTTAAGTCTTTCTGGGACTTAAAATCTTCTAAATGAATCATTCGAGAGGCGTCCCGCACCTCATTCCCAAAAATGAATTGCGTATCCAAACCTGAGCCATTGTCTAATAGCACATACCCATCTCGAATGGAGCTAATCCGCGCCTTTCCTTTGACTAGATAATAGGCCGACTCCCCGATACCTAGGCGATTACCTAATTTTTTCTGTGTATTAGTTAGATTATTGTTTAATTCTTTAATTAGTTGCTGGTCTTCGGTCAATACCGGATTATTCAAAACCCCTTGTACAAGTATTGCCTCCACCCGTTTGCCAAAATCCTGCACACCTGAAGCTTGCTGTGTACGCGTGCTCAATTTTTCAAAATAGACGGATTGATAGCCTAAAACCAGCAAAACTAAGATTCCGATGCCCTTTTTCATATTAAAAATGTTTGGCTGTTTTTGCGTTCACGAGATTCACACCTACGGGGATGTGTTGCGGAAAGGACTTCCGACCTTTAAAAAATTCCACGGCAAAAGTCGCGGCCGTTTTGGCCATGACCTTAGGGTATTGCATGCCTGTGGCAACAATCTTACCTTCTTTAATTTTTTGGACAACCTCATCTGCACCGTCGAAACCAAAGACTTTAATTTGCTCCGACTTCCCTGCCGATTGAATCGCCTGAAAAGCACCGAGGGCCATGGCATCATTGCCACAAAAAACCCCTTGAATACTTGGATTCGCCTGCATCATCGATTCCATGACCTCCATCGCCTTATTGCGGTCAAAATCACCGTTTTGTTGGCCTAGCAATTTCAAGCCTTTGAATTTATCCACCACAGTATGAAAACCATTGGAACGCGCATAGGTATTGTTATCGCCTGCTAAACCCAAAATTTCCACGTAATTCCCTTTCCCATGCAATTGCTTGACAAATTCCACGCCGATCGCCACACAACCCGTGTAGTTATCGGATAATATTTGGCTCGTAGCCGCATCGTTTGAATTAACCTCTCGGTCCATACAGAAAACGGGTATTCCAGCTTCTTTGGCCTTTAGGATATTGGCAATGGAACCATCCGCATCCGTGGGGTTAAACAGAATAGCATCGAACCCCGAAGAAATCAAGTTTTCGAAATGATCTGATTCCACGGCCGGGTTATTTTGGGAGTCAAAAAGCTTCGCCTCATAGCCAAGTTTTTCGGCTTGTTGGACCGCTGATTCGCCCAATACGACAAACCAAGGATTATTCAGCGTCGAGATGACCACGGCAATTTTGGGTTTTTCGGTGGACTCTTTCGAGCTGCAGCCTGCTAAGAACAGTCCCAAGAAAAGGAATATGTATTTCATCGATTTAATAGGTTTAAAGCCACGCCTTGGATGCCCGCACCCGAGAGGCCATAATGGTCAAAAATCTCCGTTTGAGAACCCGTAACGGTATATTCATCTGGGAAACCCATGATTTGAAAAGGAACAAAAAAGCCTTGTTGGAATAAATATGACCCAACCGCCTCACCCAAACCACCATGCACAGAATGTTCTTCCACCGTGATGATGGGTTTGCCAGCGGCACCCAGATTGGCCAACAAATCCGTATCCAAGGGTTTAATCGTATGCAGGCTAATCACTTGGGCGGAAATGCCTTGTTCGGCCAAAAGTTCTACCGCTTGCACGCAAGGCCAAACGGTTTCTCCCGTGGCAATCAAAGACAGGTCGGCACCTGCACGAATGATGCGACCTTTCCCAATTTCGAAATTCGGCGAGAGGCTTTGGCCTAAATCCGGCATGTTTTTCTTTCCAAAACGGATGTAAATCGGCTTATCCGTCGCGGCAGCATAGCGAATGGCTTGCTCCGTTTCAAAGGCATCCGCCGGGACTACAATAGGCAAATTATGGATCGCACGCAAGGCGGCAAAATCGTGTAAACTGTGGTGCGTACTTCCCAGCGCACCGTAACTCACACCCGCTGAAATCCCGATTAAACGCACCGGATTATCGGAATACGCGACATCGTTTTTGATCTGTTCCAGGGAGCGGGCCGTCAAAAAACAGGCCGGGGAAACCGCAAAAGCTTTTTTACCCATGGCAGCTAGTCCAGCCGCTACGCCTACAAGGTTTTGTTCCGCTATGCCTATTTCGACAATTTGGTCAGGAAATTTCTCTCCGAAGGGCACCAACTTCCCGGAGCCTCGCGAATCAGAGGTCACGGCTACGACCTGGCGATCTTGCGCGGCAAGAGCTTGTAGAGTTTCTGAAAATACTTCTAAGTTCGCTTTCATA
>CALLKB010000091.1 GCA_938008575.1 uncultured Cytophagaceae bacterium
GTGGGGATTCATCTTTGGTAACATCTCTCAGGTGAACCAATTGATCCCAGTGGTTAAAACAAACCAAAAAGCAGTAGATGAGTTACGTGCAGTACGTGCTTTCTATTACTTCATGGCAATTGACGCGTTTGGAAACGTCCCTATCGTAACAGATAATGCTTCTGTAGGTGGAACAAAAACTCGTGCTGAAGTTTATGCTTTCATTAAGTCTGAGTTAGAGTCAGCTATTCCTAACTTGGTAGCTGGTAAAGCTTATTCTCGTATGACGCAAGATGCTGCACGTATGTTGTTAGCTAAATTGAAGTTGAACGCTGCTGTTTATTCAGGTACTGCTGATTGGCAAGGTGCTTATGATGCTGCTAACGCAGTAATCAACTCGAAAAACGGTTGGTCTTTATCTTCTTCTACTGTATCTAACTTCATCGTTGCGAACGAAGGATCAGGAGAGAACATCTGGACTATTCCTTTCGATAGCTTCAAAGCAGGTGGTATGAACTTCCAAATGAGAACGTTACACTATGCTAACCAACAAACATATGGTTTGGGTAACTCTCCTTGGAACGGTTTCTGTACATTAGCGGATTTCTACAACTCATTCGAGGCGAAAGATTTACGTAATGCAATGTGGATCAAAGGTCAGCAATATGCTGCTTCTGGTGCTGAATTGAAAGATGCTAAAGGTGCTCCATTAGCGTTTATCGCTGACTTCAACAAGGATCAAATGACGGATGCAGATCCAGAATTCCAAGTTGCTGGTATCCGTTCTCAAAAATATGAGATCCAAAAGAACAACCCGAACGGGGATCAATCAAACGACTACGTAGTATTCCGTTTGGCTGATGCGATCATGATGCGTGCTGAAGCTGCTTTCCGTTTAGGAAAAACTGCTGAAGCTTTAGCTGACGTGAACACAATCCGTAAGCGTTCTGGAGTAGATCCATTGACTACTTTGACTGCAGCTGATATCTTAGCTGAGCGTGGTCGTGAGTTTGCTTGGGAAGGATGGAGACGTAATGATATGATTCGTTTCGGTACATTCTCTTTAGAGCGTAAGTTCATGAAGAAATTAGATAAGACTCGTGAGTTGTTCCCAATTCCACAACCACGTATCGATGCTAACCCATTGTTGAAACAAAACCCTGGGTATTAATTCGTACTGAATTTAGTAAAAAGGCAGAGCCATTGGTTCTGCCTTTTTATTTTATAAACAAGCCCTTTTTTGTATTTTTGCAGTCCAATATTTGAACCTTCCATGAAGCATTTTGTACTCCTTTGTAGCGCCGCATTTTTAACTTTTGCTTGTTCCACCAAAGAAGATACCCTCTTCGAAGAATTGCCTGCATCCGAAACAGGTATCGACTTTGTTAATCGGAGTTTAGAGAAAAAGGAATTCAATATTTTCAATTACCGTAATTTCTATAACGGTGGGGGTGTAGCGATTGGAGACGTAAATAATGATGGGCTATCTGATCTATTTGTAACCTCTAATTTTGAAGACAATAAACTCTACTTAAATAAAGGTGGAATGCATTTCGAAGACATTACGGTGAAGGCAGGGATTGTTGGTAAGAAATTCTGGTCTACCGGGGTAACTTTTGCGGATGTCAACGGGGATGGATTAATGGATATTTATGTGTGTAATTCAGGTTCTCGCGATGCACGTGGAAACCAATTATACATCAATCAAGGAATCAAGAGTGGCGTTCCTACTTACAAGGAAATAGCCAAAGAAGCCGGTTTAGAGGATGGCGGTCTTTCTACGCATGCCGCATTTTTTGATTATGATCGCGATGGGGATCTCGATATGTATTTGCTGAATAACAGCTTTACGCCCATCGATAAATTAGGATATACGAATCTGCGCGATGTGCGCGATAAATTAGGCGGCGACAAATTGTTCCGCAATGACAGTCAAGATAAGAACATCAGATTTACGGATGTTTCCGAAAAAGCAGGCATCTATGGCAGCTTAATCGGTTTTGGTTTAGGAATTACGATCGGGGATGTGAACAATGACAACTGGCCCGATATTTACATATCAAACGATTTCTACGAGCGTGATTATTTGTACATCAATCAACACGACGGAACGTTTAAAGAAGATTTAGAGAATCAAATGCCGCATATCTCCCTGAGCTCGATGGGAGCTGATATCGCGGATATCAACGACGACGGTAATCTGGATATTTTTGTAACTGACATGCTTCCGGGCGATGACCGTCGCTTAAAAACAACGTCTATTTTCGAAGGCTATAACTTAGTTGATTTGAAATTGAAACGCGGTTTTTGGCATCAATACATGCGCAATAACTTACAGTTAAACAATGGCGACGGAACGTTTAGTGAGGTAGGGCAATTGGCGGGGGTGCATGCCACCGACTGGTCTTGGGGTGCCTTGATTTTCGACATGGACAATGATGGCCAAAAGGACATTTTTGTCGCAAATGGTATCGCGAAAGATTTAACAGATCAAGACTTTGTCGATTTCTTAGGCGATCGTAATACGATGCAACAGATGTTGAACGGGAAGAAGTTCGACTACAAAGAATTTACGGATAAGATTTCTTCGGTTCCTATTCCCAACTACGCATATAAAAATGAAGGGAATTTGAAGTTCGCAAATCAAGCGAAGGCTTGGGGATTAGAGGGCCCTGGTTTCTCGAATGGTTCAGCGTATGGGGACTTGGACAATGACGGAGACTTGGATTTAGTCGTGAATAATGTCAATGCACCACTTTCCGTCTTCAAAAACAAGACGAATGAGAAGTTAAAGAATCATTATTTAACCATTCATTTAAAAGGAACTGGACGAAACTTGAATGGGATTGGGGCGAAGGTTACTTTATTCCAACAAGGTAAAATCAAGGTGTTACAGCAAATGCCAAACCGTGGTTTTCAATCCTCGAGTGACCATCAAATGGTTTTTGGTTTAGGTCAAAATGGTCAAATTGATTCTTTGCAAATCATTTGGCCAGATGATAAAATGCAAACCTTGAAGTCTGTGAAGTCAGATCAGGTATTGACATTGGATTATGCACAAGCGACGCAGCAATTCAAATTTACTCCTTTTGTCGCGAAGCAATTATTCGCAGATGTTACGGCGACTAAATTGAATTATACGCATCAAGAAAGTCTATTCAATGATTGGGATCGCGATGTATTATTGAAACAAAAACTATCTACCCAGGGGCCGGCTATGGCCGTTGGCGATGTGAATGGCGACGGCTTAGATGATTTATATTTAGGAGGTGCCGCTGGACAGAAAAAGCAATTATTCATTCAGCAGGCTTCAGGTCAATTCAAGGAAAGTACACAAGCCGACTTTAACTTAGATCAAACTACGGAGAATACGGATGCTCTTTTCTTTGATGCCGATGGCGACAAGGATTTGGATTTATTCGTTGTAACTGGAAGTAATGAATTTGATATCAATGCCCCTGAATTACATGATTTATTGTATTTGAATGACGGGAAAGGGAATTTCAAACGGGATTTACGCTTCCCAACTATCTTTGAAAATGGCTCGTGCGCTACGGCCGCCGACATGGATCATGATGGCGATTTAGATTTGTTCGTGGGTTCTCGGATGCTCTCAACGAAATATGGCATGAGCCCAAGTAGCAATCTTTACATCAATGATGGAACAGGTGGTTTCAAAAACTATTCGAAACGTTTCATGCCGGAAATTGGCGAATTGGGCATGGTGACCGATGCGGAATGGGCCGATGTGAACAAAGATGGTTATGCTGATTTGGTTGTGGCGCAAGATTGGGGCGGAATCGTTGTATTTAAGAATGAACGCG
>CALLKB010000092.1 GCA_938008575.1 uncultured Cytophagaceae bacterium
TTAGCGTATCATTTAGGCCAAATAAATTACCATCGTAGGCTACTAAATACCTAATGCCTCTACTACCTTTGGCAAACCTTGGAGGTTTGCCAAAGGTAAAGGGGAAAAATGACATGATTGAAAACTAAACTGATAAACACATGAAAAAATTCTTTAAAATTCTCGGCTGGACTTTCCTCAGCATCATCCTCTTGCTTTCCGTTGCCATGGGAACCTTTATGTATAAAGTGAAATATGGATTCCCGGTCAGCTACGAAACAGAAAAACCCGCGATTCAATTTCCTGCAAATCAGCCTGCCATTTTGGTCTTCACCAAAACCACAGGCTTCCGTCACGCAGAATCTATCGACGCCTCCATTCCTCTCTTGAAAGAGCTTGGGAAATCGCACAACTATTTTATCTATGAAACGGCCGATGGCGGGGTCTTTAATCCCGAACAATTGAAGCAATTCAGTTTGGTGATTTTTGATAATTCCACGGGACGTGTGTTGAATGACGACCAACAAACCGCGCTGGAAAAATATGTGGAAGAAGGTGGTTCGTTGATGGGTATTCATGGAGCGGGCGATGATTCTCACCGCTGGGAATGGTATGAAAATAATCTCTTAGGGGCTAAATTTTCCCATCATCCTTTGAATCCACAGTTCCAACAAGCCGATGTGCGCATGTCGGAAAATGTCGATTCCTTGTTTTCGAAAAACTTGGTGAAACAATGGAGCAATACCGACGAATGGTATGTCTTTTTTAATCAACCCAAAGATGTGAAAGTCCTATATTCCATCAATGGAGACAAGATTATTCCGAATGGAAATATTCTTTGGACGACTGATAAGAACTTTGGCATGGGCGCAAATCACCCCGTGGCTTGGTACCGTGAAGTGGGGAAAGGAAAAACATTTTACACGTCCATGGGTCACTCGGCGGCCGTTTGGAAAAATCCAGATTACCTGAAACTTATTGAACAAGGCATCGCCTGGAGCATCCAAAAGAACTAGTCCAAATAAGGCAATAACTCCGCGCGCAATAATCCACTTCCGCCTCCATAATGTTGGATGATCGGTTGGCTTACTTGCGCGCGGATCAATGCCTCGTCAGTTTCCGAAACACTGGAACTTAATAGGAGCAAATCAAAGTTGCCGATTAACAGTTCTTCGACTGTCGGAAAAGACACCGCTTCCGCCGCATCATACTGATTAATTAATCGGACCAATATGGCGACGATATCTGCATTTCCCCCGAAGACTGCGACAGTTTTCATATTTATTAAATTTGCATCGGTACTTCCATCAACAAAATTTCTGCGTCGGCTGTCAAGGCTTTGAGTTCAAACGATTCAGCCCCGCGAATACCTAATCCATCGCGTGGCGATAAAGTTTGGCCATCGATTTCAAAACTTCCTGAAAGCACAAAGGCATAGATCCCATTCCCTGCTTTTTTGATTGCGTAGTTCGTCTCAATCCCTTGGTCAAATTTTCCCATGTGAAACCAAGCATCTTGGTGAATCCAAACGCCCGCATCTTCTGCATTCGGGGATAAAATTTGTTGCAATTGATTATGGCGGTCGGCAACATTCAGCGTAATTTGATCATACCGCGGCGTCACATTTTTCTTGTTTGGGAATACCCAAATCTGCAAAAATTTAACAGTTGCGTCTTTGTTTCGATTGTATTCGCTGTGGTAAATTCCTGTTCCGGCACTCATTACTTGGATATCCCCGTGACGGATCACCGCCTTATTCCCCATGCTATCCTGATGTTCCAAATCTCCCTCAAGCGGGATACTGATAATCTCCATGTTGTCATGGGGATGTTGGCCAAAACCCATTCCGCCCGAAACGGTATCGTCATTTAGCACGCGCAATGCCCCGAAATGAATTCGAGAAGGATTATGGTAGTTGGCAAAACTAAAGGTGTGATAACTTTGAAGCCAGCCATGATTCGCGGCTCCGCGGGAATCAGCTGCATGTAACTCATAAGATTTCATCATTGACGGATTAATTTTAGTAAAGCTAGTATTAATTTAAATTGGTTGCGGTTAAAATGTGGAATTTAGGCGTAGTTTTGAAGGAAACTTATTTTAACAAATGAACAACAATTCTGAAAACGCTTTTTTAGCCGGTCCGCGTTCCCGCTGGAAAGAATTTTTATTCTCATTGGAAGTTTTATTTCAATTTATCAAAGGTTTTCGAAACCTACATTTTGTTGGCCCCTGCATCACCATTTTCGGTTCAGCTCGATTTGGGCCAGATGATGTTTATTATCAAACAACAGAGGAACTTGCTGGACTGCTAGGAAATGAGGGTTTTGCAATCATGACGGGTGGTGGCCCAGGTATTATGGAGGCGGCGAATAAAGGTGCCAAAAATGCGGGAACCTTGTCGCTCGGTTGTAACATTGAACTTCCCTTTGAACAACATCCTAATCCGTATTTGGACCGCATGGTCAATATTCGTTACTTCTTTGTGCGAAAGGAATTGCTACGAAAATATTCGTCTGGTTTTGTCATCATGCCGGGCGGCCTAGGTACTTTGGATGAGTTTTTTGAAGTGATTACTTTAATTCAAACGGGTAAGATGAAAAACTTCCCTGTCGTGGTGATGGGGCTGGAATACCACGAACAATTGATGCGTTATTTCGAGTCGTTGATTAAAGAAGCGACGGTTGGGTCAACGGATTTCCAACATATCTTATTCACGGATGATATTGCAGAGGCGGTGGAGCATATCCGAAATTTTACCGAGCGAGCACCCGAAAAACATGCTCATTTAGATAAACCTTTGTGGATTTTAGGAGAAAGAAAAATAAAACGAAGAAAATGAAACTAAGTCTGATTTTTGTTTGCCTTTTCGCTGTGAGCGGTGTGGCGCAGTCGGTTCAAGTGAAGACCCAAAAAGGTGTTGTGGAAGGGGAAAAATTCGGATCTATCCATCGCTTTTTGGGTATTCCATTTGCGCAGCCACCTGTGGGAGATTTACGCTGGAAAGCCCCGCAGGATTTAGCGAATTGGCAAGGAGTAAAATCCGTGAAAGCTTATGGACCAAGTCCCATGCAAGCGGAGCCAAAACCTTTTATGGTTTGGTCGGAGGAATATTTAATTCCCAAAGAACCTATTAGCGAAGATTGCTTGTATTTAAACGTTTGGAATGACTCCAAAGAAAATGGCCCTAAGCCCGTTCTGGTTTATATTTATGGCGGAGGTTTCCGAAGCGGAGGCTCGGCTTGTCCTATTTATGATGGTGCAGCGACTGCAGCTAAAGGCGTCGTTTTTGTTAGTATCAATTACCGAGTGGGAACCTTTGGTTTCCTAGCGCATCCGGAGCTTAGCAAGGAGTCAGCAGCTGGCGTATCAGGAAATTATGGTCTTTTAGATATGATTTCGGCGCTGAAATGGATCCAAGCGAACATCGCCGCTTTTGGTGGAGATCCGAATCAGGTGACCATTGCGGGGCAATCTGCCGGTGCCTTTGCCGTGAACTATTTATGCGCATCACCTTTGGCCAAAGGGCTTTTCAAGCGCGCTATTGCGGAGAGCGGAAGCGCCATGCTTTCGAGTCCTTTGCGTCCTGCGACGAACCAAGCAGCAGCGGAGGCGACTGGCGTAGCGTTTGCAACCAAATTAGGAGCAGAAAATCTCCAAGCCATGCGAGCTAAATCGGCCAGTGAAATATTAGCAGCTCTAGGTGGTTTATCGTCCCCTTATTTGGATGGCTATGTAGAGCCCTTGAATATGGTTCAGGCATATGAGAGCCAACAAGCGAATGATGTGGATTTACTTATAGGGTGGAATTCGGAGGATGTTGTTAGTAATCGGTGGTTGCCTGCGCAGGAATACCAACAAATACTAGCGAAAAAATATGGCGCTAAAGCGACAGAAATGTTGACTTATTATCCCGCATCCACGGACGCAGAGGCAGCGATTTCTCAGCGAAATTTGAGTCGGGATGAGACCTTCGGGGCAGGCGTATTTTTCTGGGCCAAAACACAAATGAAACATGGGAAATCTCCCGTTTACCTCTATAATTTCAATCGGCAGATTCCTGGCGATACGCCAGAAACTCAGAATGGTGCATTCCATACGGGCGAGGTTCCCTATGCTTATGATAATCTAGCGAAAGTGCGGAGGCCATATCAGGCGATTGATCGCCAACTTGCCAACTACATGTCGAACTATTGGGTCAATTTTGCCAAAACGGGGAATCCAAATGGAAAAGGTTTGCCAGTTTGGCCACGGTTTCAAGCCGAGAATAACATGATGCAATTGGATGTGGAAACAAGGGCTACAACATTGAAAAATGCTAAAGCGCTTGAATTAATTGCTCAATAGGTTTACTTTTTCAGCAAATCGCGAATTTCTTTGAGCAGTTCCACTTGGGGGTCTTTTTTCTTTTCCTCTTTGGGTACATCAACTAAATTGACTTTGTTGATGGCCTTGATGATGGCGAAAAGAACGAGGGAAATTAAGACAAATTGAATGATGGCTGCGAGGGATTTGCCATATTTTACGGCACCCCAAGACAGTTTGTCGATGTCGGCAACGCCCGCAGCTTCAATCGCAGGCGTTAAGATTAACGGCGTGATGATGTCAGAAACGAGGGAATTAATGATGCTAGAGAATGCAGCTCCGATAACGACGGCGACTGACAATTCAATGACATTTCCTTTGATGGCGAAGGCCCTAAACTCTTTTATCCAATTCATGCGAGAAATCATTTATCACTCAAAGATAATCGCTTATTTTGCACAAAAATACACATCATGAAAAACTATTTAGTCGCATTTTTACTACTCTCGTTTGCGAGCATGGCTCAAAAGCCTTTCGGAAAAATTAATCCGAGTTTACCTGTTGATACCTTAGCGGCTTCTTGCGGTTCTTGTAATTTCAAGATGGCAAAAAAAGGATGTTTTTTAGCGGTCAAAAAAGATGATATTGCCTATGAGGTGAAGGGGACAGGATTAGACGACCATGGTGATGCCCATGCAGCCGATGGTTTTTGCATGGCTGTCCGTAAGGCTCGCGTTCAAGGCAAAGTTGAAAATGGCTTTTTTGTTGCTACGTATTTCGAATTATTGAAATAAAAAAACACCACGCGAATATCGGGTGGCGTTTCAGTATTAAACTTCATCAACAAACTAAATAACATGTCCTAAAGGCTTTAAAAGCATTATTTTACTCAAGTAATTTAGTACATTTGAAAGTTCATCCTAGTTAAAAAATTTTATGAAAAAGATTTTAGTATTGGCTGCTTCGGTAGCATTGTTTTCGTTTGCCGCAGATAAATTCATCACGATGCGCATTCCAGAACCAACCGTGAATTACCACTGGAATAATTTGAATAACATCAAGGCCATTGCTGATCAAAGTAATTTGCCACATGCGCAAGTAAAATTCATCATCGCGTCAATCGATAGTCTTCAAAAAGATATGGCGAAAAATGCACGTTTGGATAGCGCTGTAGCAACACCCGCTCCTTCGGCAGTTCAAAAGAAAAAGTAATTTTACAGCCTTGTTGGGAGACCAGCAAGGCTTACATTTAAGGCACGAAGGTTAACTCAAATACAGAAGCTGGTTGAGATTGACTATTGAATGTGGGAATCTGAATCCCCACGGATAGCACCCAGTGCTTGCTCATATAATACGCCCCTCCAATCACCACTTCCCCCAAACTGTGTTTCCCGCTGATAAAGTCGGCCTGAAACAATAGTCGTTCCTCCCAAATATTTTGCTCTACACCCAGTTGGATTCCTAGCGATTTCAGTGCGCCATCTTCTGCAAAATTGCGTGATTCCGGTCCAAAATAATTATCAGTGGTATAGTAAAGTCCACTTACCCATTTGGTATGCGTATGTTCGTTTACATATACTCCATTTCCGTAAAGATAGGTGCCCCCTTGGCCAACTTGCGTAAAGCCTGCTTGAGCTCCGAGTCCAATTTTGAAGTCTTCATGTAATTGGAAACTTTTTTGCGCATTGAGGGTGAAAAAAGGATTATAGGGTTGTTCGGTATGATTGGCGACAAATTTTTGTTGGTAGTCATAATTAACGCCCATTACATTAAATCCAATTTCAGCGTTATGACCAAGCCCGTAACAAAAGGTACTTCCCGACTGGACGCCATTGGGAATAAAGTTTAATTGTTGTTGGAAAAA
>CALLKB010000093.1 GCA_938008575.1 uncultured Cytophagaceae bacterium
GTTGACCTGGTAAATCCACACGTTGGAATTTGATCCCGTGGTTAGCAGGAGCAGGTAAAAAAGTCAGGTTGGCAACTACGCCAGTGTGTAAACCTACACCAGATAGGGTTACAGCTTTGGTAATAGTATGTTGCTTATTGTTCATACGCGTTTTTAAGATTCTAATCGTTTTAATAAGTCTGGTAATTGACGTAATAAGGCATTACGCTTCAAATATTCACTGTTAGGGGAGGCCGGCGTTCCTCCTAATACTTGACCTTCTTTACGAATTGTTTTAGTTACTCCAGATTGGGCGGTTACGATGGTTTTGTTTGCAATATTGATATGGCCAGCTACTCCTACTTGACCGCCGATCAAACAGTTTTGGCCAATTTTAGTCGAACCAGATACACCTGTTTGAGCTGCAATAGCCGTATTTGCGCCAATTTCCACATTATGTGCAATTTGTACCAAATTGTCAATTTTAACGCCTTTTTTAATCAATGTTGACCCCATGGTGGCACGATCGATTGTCGAATTTGCTCCTACACTAACCCCATCCTCTAAAACGACATTTCCTAATTGAGGAATGGTAGAGAAAGTCCCATCTGCTTGTGGTGCAAAACCAAATCCATCCGAACCAATCACTGCATTCGCATGGATAGTACAATTGTTTCCGATGACCGTATCATTATAGATCACAACACCTGGATAAATCATACAATTATCACCGATGGTCACTTTATTCCCAATCGTGACATGTGCTGCAATATAGGTGTCTTTACCTATGCTAGAGCCCTTTCCAATGCTTGAAAATGTTCCAAAGTAGAGATTTGAACCTGTTTTTACATCTTCGGCTATATAGCTAGGTTGTTGAATACCTGTCTCCTTGACACTGCTAAACTCTTGGTATTTTTGTAAAAGAATTGTGAAAGCTGAGTAAGGGTCTTTTACTCTAATTAAGGTTGCTAAAGGCTTTTCTTTTAATACTAAATCAGCTGCAATGATGATCGCAGTAGCTTTTGATTGGTATAAATACGATTCGTATTTAGGATTTGCTAAAAAAGAAATGCTACCTGATTTTCCTTCTTCTATTTTATGAAACGTCGTTATACTTGCTGAACCATCGCCATCTACTGTTCCTTGTATTAATTGGGCTATTTGATCAACAGTAAATTTCATTCGGTCAAACGATGTTAAATTATGGCTAATAGAATTCCTTTAGCTCAATTCTCCTTGCAAATATACGCTCTTTGGACAACAAAAGTAGTATTTTTTTACAATCTTACTTAAAGCTTGTATGGTCGGTAAATCAGAGGCTTCGAGTAACTCGACCACTTGACCTTGTTTGTCGACCATTTTGATTGTGTTATCGCCTTGTACATAGGCTGCATTAGAGGTGGAGCCTTCGACTACAAAGTAGGATAATTCTTCGTCACTAATCCCATATTCACGTTTGATATTTTCCTCGATTTCGACTCTTTTAGCCTTAGGGAGTGGTTGGGAACCTAATTTGCACGTAAATAATTTTCTTGCTAAAAAATGCGTACACAAATGTTTTAATATCTTGTCTCCGGCATTCTTCCATTCTTTGATAGCAGCCCAAACATCATGGTCATCTAATTCCGTAAAGGCGATTAATAGATTTTCTTTGGTAGAAAACTCTTCCCACGTATAAGTACTCTTTAAAAAGGTTTTAAGCGGACCCGAACAAGGTAATTTTACCCCCTCTGCCATCAAATACTTGGCTCTACGCAATATTTGAATCAACATGTTTTCAGCTGCGATTGCAGTTTTGTGTAAATAGACTTGCCAATACATCAATCGGCGGGCCATCAAGAAATTCTCTGTGGAATAGATCCCTTTTTCCTCTATCACTAATTGTTCGTTATTTAAGTCCATCATACTTAATAAGCGCTCAGAACCAATAAATCCTTCACGAACTCCCGTGTAAAACGAATCCCGACTTAAATAATCTAATCGATCTACATCTAATTGTGACGAAACTAATTGATGGAAAAATTTTCGGGGGTATTTATTTTCGAAAATTTCAATCGCCAGCGCTAATCTACCGTCAAAGTGCTGGTTTAGTTTGGACATTAACAAAGTAGAAACATCTTCATGTTTCACTTCATTTAATAGCGTGTATTCCAATACATGGGAGAAAGGACCATGTCCGATGTCGTGCAAAAGAATGGCTATTTCGGCTCCCTCACGTTCTTCTGGAGAAATGGAATACCCTTTTGCTTTTAAATTATCCAATACTTGATCCATTAAGTGCATGGCACCTAAAGCATGATGAAAACGGGTATGATGTGCTCCTGGATAAACAAATTCAGCTAAACCTAATTGCTTAATGCGTTTAAGTCGCTGAAAATAAGGGTGGTCAATTAGTTCAAGAATTAATGGATTATTGATTTTAATAAAACCATAAATCGGATCATTAATAATTT
>CALLKB010000094.1 GCA_938008575.1 uncultured Cytophagaceae bacterium
AAGTTTATGAACATGAGTTATTTGGCAAATGTGACGTATAATCGTCCTGTCAAAAAAGTCACAAGCGATAGTTTACGAAAATGAGTCAATCATCCGGATATATGGCAAGTCGCTTAGACTGGTGGAGCGTAGGATTGTATGCGCTTTTTGTCCTGATGGGATGGATGAGTATCTATTCTGCGGTATATAATCCGGAGGCTCCCTTAGGGATATTTGATGCGGCTTTTTATACCTCAAATGCCGGGAAACAGCTTATTTGGATTGGGGCGAGTATGGTCTTGATCATGTTTATTTTTGCGCTTGATTTCCGTTTTTTCGAATCATTCGCTCCTGTCATTTATGGTTTTTTCTTGCTGTTGCTGATTCTTGTGCCCTTTCTAGGGGTGACAATTAATGGTTCACATTCGTGGTTTAAAATAGGGACCGCAACTATTCAGCCGGCTGAATTCGCGAAAACGGCGACCGCCTTATTGCTAGCCAAATACTTAAATGACCCCCAAGTGAGTTTGGCGCGTTTTCGCGATCAATGGAAAGCTGCCTTGATTATCGGGGTTCCTATTTTGTTAATCATTGGTTCCAATGAAACAGGGTCAGCACTAGTTTATGTTTCATTTATTATTTTACTCTATCGCGAAGGTTTGCCTGGTGAATATCCGGGTTTATTGCTTGGAGGAATCTTCTTATTTGTCAGTGCACTCATCTTAAAACCTCTAACCATTTTTATTTTGTTGGTCGTGATGGCCGGGATTTTGGTCTTGCTAATGCCTATTTATTTGCAACGCATGTACCAAACTTATGTAAAAATGGCCTTGGGTATTTCTGTGATTATGTCGCTAGCGATTTTGGTGGAATGGGTCGTGAATAATGTGTTGAAGGAACACCAACGGAACCGAATTAAGGTTTTGTTAGATCCTGACTTTGATCCGCGGGGCTTAGGATATCAGGTGACGCAGTCGAAAATTGCGATTGGATCTGGTGGATTCTGGGGGAAAGGTTATTTAGGAGGTACGCAGACCAAATTTGATTTTGTGCCTGAGCAGAGTACGGATTTTATCTTTTGCACGATTGGAGAGGAGTTTGGATTTATCGGGGTTGCTGGTATTATCATTTTGTTTATGATCTTCCTGTGGAGACTAATGTATTTGGCCGATTTGCAGCGTTCTCGCTTTGCAAGAGCCTATGGATTTGGCGTCGTGGGAATTTTATTCTTTCACTTTTTGGTGAATATTGGAATGACGATCGGTTTGATGCCTATCATGGGAATTCCCTTGCCCTTTTTTAGTTATGGAGGTTCATCTTTATGGTCCTTTACGATATTACTGTTTATCTTTTTAAAACTAGACTCTCACCGGTCGGATATGCTTTCTCGCTAGTATGGAAAACGAAAAAATTTCTTCCAAAGCCAAAATGTTAATTGCCGTGGCGGCACTCGGTTATTTTGTGGACGTGTATGACTTAATCTTATTTTCTGTTGTGCGCAACCCGAGTTTAAAGAGTTTGGGTTTACAAGGTCCAGAGCTGCTGAATCAAGGTTTAAACTTGATGAATGTCCAAATGGGTGGTATGCTTTTAGGGGGAATTTTATGGGGGATTTACGGCGACAAAAAAGGCCGTAAATCTGTGTTGTTTGGATCGATTTTGTTGTATTCTTTGGCAAATGCCTTAAATGGTTGGGTTACGGATTTGAATACCTATGCCATTTTACGTTTCATTGCGGGCATTGGTTTAGCGGGTGAATTAGGTGCAGGAATTACGTTGGTAAACGAAACCTTGCCTCCGTCCAAGCGTGGTATTGGGACCTTGATTATTGCGGGGGTAGGTGCCGCGGGTGCTGTTTTTGCGCCCATTATTGCGAGTTTAAGTTCGGATCCGGAATGGTGGAGAACTTGTTATTTTATTGGAGGAGGAATGGGCTTAGCTTTGTTACTGCTTCGTTTAGGAACCTTCGAATCTTCCATGTATTCGCACATGGATGCCGGAGTTCAAAAAGGGAATTTCTTCCAATTATTTTCATCGGGCCCTACATTTAAAAAGTATTTGTACTGCATTCTTATGGGTTTACCTATTTGGTATATCATTGGGATATTAGTCTTCTCGGCGCCAGAAATTTTCAAAGGAAAAATAACGGCGGGTGACGCGATTATGTACTGTTACCTCGGATTAGCCATTGGAGACTTTGCATCCGGGGCTTTGAGCCAATGGCTGAAGAGTCGGGGAAAAGCGGTTCTCACCTATTTGTTCATCGCTGTATTGCTCTGTGCCTATTATTTATTTGGTATGGCTGAAATTTCTAAGCTTCAAGCGAATAGCATGATCACTTTATTGGGATTCTTTGGAGGCTATTGGGCGGTATTTTTAACCTATTCTTCGGAGCAATTTGGAACGAATGTGCGCATGACGGTGACGACGACGGTGCCCAACTTTGTGCGGGGAGCATTGATTCCCATCTCCTTGCTCTTTAAATTCCTAATTCCTTCGGTAGGTTTGATTCAATCGGCGGCCTATGTAGGAATTTTATGTTTTGCTCTGGCTATTTTTGCCGTTTCCCAATTGAATGAAACCTTTGGTAAATCCTTAGACTATACCGAATAATGGCGCTCATCTCAAAGAAAAAAGCCCCTTTCCGAATTAATAATCAGCTGCGACGTTATTTGCACAAATACAATCGGGAGCATGCGATGAATATTTCCTACCAGGATTTATTGCGCTATGAGAATGCGATCGTCTTGTATGACAAGAATGGGCAAGATACGCTTTGGGAGACGGTATTTTATTCCCCTTCGGATCAGGAGGAGGTTTATGAGTCGCTGAAACAGATATATGCCGATTTAAAAACGGATGGGAATGAGGAGGTAATCAAACACTTGGTGATTGATCGGGTGGATTATTGCACCTATGGAAATACACATCCATTCCGTATTCGAATTGTGAATCGCGTGAATGATAATTTTGATTATTTCTACATCAAAATTGCAGATGCCTCTCGGGTGTATGGGTTGGAATTGGAGCACATTTTATCCCCCAATCGGATCAATTATGTCACTTACGACAATACACTGGTCGAGGAACATATTGCTGGAATTCCAGGCGATGCGTTCTTGAAGCAGGATTTAGAGAAAGATTTGGAGTCGCCTATTCGTTTGGCCAAAGAGTTCGTGAAATTCAATGAGCGTTGCTTAGTTCAATTATTAGGCGATATGCACAGTGCCAATTTTGTGATTATAACCAATCCGGATTTTGAGGAAATCTATTATCGGATTCGCCCGATAGACTTTGACCAACAATGTTACGAAGGAAAGAAGTCGGTTTACATGCCCCAATATTTCAAGCAAAACAATTCCCTGATTGAGTTGGGGATGAAATACATGACGCCGGAATCGGTTTGGCAATATCAAATCGAGGAGCGCTCGATGATAGCGAGCCGATTGAAGAGTGAGAGCCAGCGAGTTTCTGATTTGATGACGGTTATGTCCAAAGATGACATTGCACCGGAAGAAAACATCGTGCAGCTCAAAACGGAGTTAGCGAAGCATTATAACGACGATCGTTTTTTGGCTTGCAAAACCATGGGCGAAATCGTTTGGAACAGCTTAGAGCTCGTGATGCGACACTAATTATTGTTTCAGGGTGGCGTATGCCATCAAACCAAGGCCAGTCATATAGGCCAAACCGCCGATAGGTGCAACGGCTCCCCAAAGTACATTTTGTGTGATGCAAATCAGGTATAATGATCCTGGAAAAATGATGGCGCCAGCGAAAATGATATAACCTGCTGCCTTTAGGTATTTATTGGAAATTTGCATTTGCCAAACGCCAAGAATCAATAAGATAATCCCTCCATACATTTGGTAGCGCGCTGCCGTTTCAAATGTCTCCAAACGGTTAATATCGCGCAAATAATCTTTCCATGCATGTGCGCCAAATGCGCCTAAGGCAACAGAAATTCCTGCAATAAGTGAACCTGTAAATAAGGAGAATTTTTTCATGGAGGGGAGATAAAAAAAGGCCTTGTTTCCAAGGCCTTTTGATTAAGATGCTAAAGAAACTTTCAGATCGTTCAGCTTCCGCTTAATCGAGTCATCGATTTGTTGGTCGCCTACTTTCAAGATGAATCCGCCAATTAGGCTCTCATCAATCTTTTCGATCAATTCTACTTCTTTACCTGTGTAATCTTTCACGATTTTGGACACCGTTGCTTTTTGATCTGCTGTTAAGCTAGAAGCCGTTGTCACAGTCGCTTTTTGGATTCCTTTGTAATCTGTGTACATCGAGATGAATTCTTTTGCCACAGCAGGAAGAATTTTCTCGCGGTTCTTGTTCGTGATAATCACGAAGATGCCGTAAGTAACGGGATTGAATTTATCCTTAAATAGCTTCGCAAGGATCGCTAATTTCGTATAATGCTTAATGATTGGGCTCTTCAGCGCTAACACTAATTCATAACTTCCTTCGCAAGTCTCTGCGAAATCGATCATATCCTTAGCCACAGCCTCTACCGCGTTCTTCTCGATCGCGAAGTCTAGCAGGGATTTAGCGTAACGGTGAGCTACAATTAATTCTGACATGGTCTATTCGATTAAGATAATTTAACGTCAGCCATCCACTCAGTTACTAATTT
>CALLKB010000095.1 GCA_938008575.1 uncultured Cytophagaceae bacterium
GGCTAGAAAATTAATTGTTGCCGATCTTGAAACTGCCGGACTACTTGAAAAAGTTCAACCTCACACATTGATGGTGCCAAGAGGTGATCGTACAAAATCTGTCATCGAACCTATGCTCACAGATCAATGGTTTGTGGCCATGTCCAAACCAACTGAGCACAATCAATACCGCCCAGGAAAATCCATTGCCGATGCGGCATTGGATGCTGTGAAATGTGGCGATGTGAAGTTTGTTCCGGAAAACTGGACTACCACCTATAACCAATGGTTAGAAGGCATCCAAGATTGGTGTATCTCTAGACAACTCTGGTGGGGTCACCAAATTCCCGCTTGGTATCAAGAAGATGGAAAGATTATTGTTGCGCGCACTGAAGCTGAAGCTACGGCAAAAGCGAAGGCCAATGGTTACAACGGTAGCCTTCGTCGAGATGAAGATGTCTTAGATACATGGTTTAGCTCAGCTCTCGTGCCATTCTCATCATTAGGCTGGCCAGAAAAAACGCCTGAATTAGCTCACTTCCTACCTTCATCAGCGTTAGTTACTGGATTTGACATTATTTTCTTCTGGGTTGCTCGCATGGTGATGATGACTTGTCACTTTACCGGCAAGATTCCTTTTGAAACAGTCTACGTCCATGGTCTTGTGCGCGATGCGGAAGGTCAAAAGATGAGTAAATCCTTAGGAAACTCCTTTTTGCCGAGCGAATTAATTGCCGGAGCTCACCCGCTCTTGGAGCAGGCTTACAGCCCAATGACCGTTCGCTTTTTCATGTTGCAATCGCAATACCGAAGTACTTTGGACTTCTCGAACGAAGCCTTAAAAGCAGCCCAAAAAGGCTATAAGCGTATTGCGAATGGCTTGCGCATCATCAAAGGCATGGAATTTGAAGGAGAGGCAATGGCCATCGACGAAGCACAAGTTGGCGAAATCGACGCAGCCATTCAAGGTTGCTATGATGGAATGAACGATGATTTGAATACGGCTGTAACAATTTCACACTTGTTTACGTTATTGAAAAAGATTAACCAATTACATACAGGCCAACTGGCATTTGGTCAGATAGGTCAAGCTGTTTTTGATCGCTTGAAAGTAAACTATATTCAGTTTTTAGAACAAGTATTAGGCCTTCAAGAAGAGTTTCCTGCAAACCAAGAAGCTTTGATTAAGGGGATGTTAGGATTATATGCTTCATTCAAAGAGAAGCGGGAATATGATAAAGTGGACGAAATTCGCGCGAGTTTTAAAGCGATGGGTCTATTAGTAAAGGACATGAAAACACGTATTGATTGGGCTTACGAAGAATAAAACTATGTTTAGAAATCTATCTCCTACCGTTCGAAATTTAATTTTCATAAATATTGCAATTTATGTCTTAGGTGGCTTTTTACCACAGGATTTGTTGAGTCTCCATTATTTCCAAGCGAAAGACTTTCACATTTACCAAGTTGTCAGCTACATGTTTGTCCATGCAAGTTTTATGCATTTATTAGGTAATATGTTCGGACTGTATATGTTTGGATCGTTGCTAGAACGGATGTGGGGAGCTCAGCGATTTTTATTTTTCTATTTCTTCTGCGGAATAGGTGCCGGCTTATTGTACATGGGCATTCAGCATTTTATTGATTTCGCGGATTTTCGTCGGGCAACAGAAATCGTCCTAAGCGATCCGAGTTCCATGCATCTCTACGATTATGCACAGCACTATCAGGTTATTTCCCTGCCCGATGGCAATGTGAATATTGAATGGGCGCGAGAAAATTATGCGGAATATGTGAATCGAAGCCAATTGGCGGGAGCATCCGGTGCGATTTTTGGCATTTTAATGGCCTTCGGCTATTTGTTCCCTAATTCGGAAATGTTCC
>CALLKB010000096.1 GCA_938008575.1 uncultured Cytophagaceae bacterium
AACTCTTTTTATGACCAATTGTTGCGTAATAATAGATAAAAATATAGCAAGGGATCAAAATCAGATAAGCAGACTGTGTGTTGCCTATTTGGTCCGCAATCTTACCATACAATAAAGGCATCAAAGCTCCACCTGAGATCATCATGATAATTAAGGCTGATCCGATTTTGGTAAACTTACCTAATCCATTAATTGCTAATGGCCATAAGGCTGGCCACATTAAGGCATTAGCTAATCCTAATAAGGCCAAACAAAGCACAGACATAAAACCCGTGAAAGTAATAGCGCCTATCGAAAATAATACGCCTAAAATAGCCGAATAGTTCAAGGCCTTTTGTTGTGATAAGTATTTGGGAATAAAGAAGATACCAATGATATAACCCGCTAACATACCGTATAAAGTATAAGTAGTAAAGCTCTTCGCAACATCTTGACTGAATCCTTGTGATACACCATAATTAATAATGGTATCACCCGCAATCACTTCCACACCCACATAAACGAAGAATGCCACTAGGCCTAAAACTAAACTAGGGTATGCCCAAACACTCGACTTCGCATTACCCGCCTCTTCTACCGTTTCTTCCGCCTCGACTTCAGGAAGAGACGAAAACCATACCCAAACAGCTAAAAGCACTAAAACCGCCGTCATGATGCCATAAGGCATAATCACAATGGCTAATTTCGAAGAACCTCCCACCGCACTTGATAGGAATAAGCCACCGAAAATAAATTGACTCAAAATACCCGCCACCTTATTGCAAATACCCATGACAGAGATTCTTTGGGCTGCAGATTCAGCTGGTCCTAGGATCGTAACATAGGGATTAGAAGCCGTTTGTAATAGGGCCAAACCTGTTCCGATTACAAATAAACCGAACAAGAACATCGGATAATTTTCCATTTGGGCGGCTGGAATAAACAAAAGAGTTCCTACAGCCATTGCTAAGAGGCCTAATGACATCCCTTTCTTAAAGCCCGTTCTTGCCAAAACCCAAGAGGAAGGGATCGCCATGACGAAATAGGAGATAAAGAAGGCAAAAGTGACTAAGAGCGAGTCGAAGTTATTTAGATGAAAGGCATCCTTGAAAAAGGCGATCAAAACTGAATTCACCCAGGTCACAAAACCAAAGACAAAGAAGAGAATACCGATAATTAAAAGAGGTCCGTTTACGTTTTTTGATTGGTTCATAGGTTTAGTATTGTTCGTTTAATGCAAAAATTGGTTGATTTGTTTTCCATTTTCCACGGGTGAAATCCGGTATTTGAATAGGAGCGGAGCCCTTCTTAATCGATTCCTCCGAAAGTGGGGCAATCGCAGACCAAGCAGCCGCATCATATACGTCAATTGGGGGTGCTACTTTCGCCTTAATTGCCTCTATAAAGGCTCTTAACACGAAATAATCGATGCCTCCGTGACCCGCATTCTCTGCATCAGTGGCGTGTGCTTTCCACAAAGGGTGATCGTATTTCTCTAAATAAGGTTTAGCTTCTTCCCAGCGATGAGCTTTAGGCGAAACACCCTCTAAATAGATCGATTTATTATCTTCCATCCACAATCCTTTTGTTCCCTGCACGCGGAAACCTAGAGAATAAGGACGAGGGGAATTCGTATCATGCGTAATTAAAATGGTTTCGCCATTCACACATTTGATCATCGTCTGAACGATGTCTCCACATTTGAAATTCACTTTCGCATTCGGATGATCTGCACCACCTTTTTCCACGATATAATTATGTAGTCCCAAAGAAGGCGTCGCCATCGACGTTAAATAAGCGAATTGATTTCCTCGGTTAATGTTTAACATCTCAGCAACGGGTCCTAAACCATGCGTAGGATATAAATCGCCGTTGCGATCGACAGAATGCTGGGTACGCCATTTGGCCTCTGAAAAACCTTTCTCCCCAAATTCAACTCCACCGCCATAGGCCTGCTTTCCATCATTAAATTTCACTTCGCGCAAATCGTGCTGATAACCACATTGAACGTGATTCAAGGTACCAAACATACCCTGACGCACCATATGTAAGGTCGCTAAGACATCACGGCGGTAACATACATTCTCTAGGATCATGCAATGAGATCCCGTTTTCTCATACATATTCACGAGATCCCAAGATTCCTTCAAGGTAACGGTGGCAGAAACTTCTACGCCCGCATATTTGCCTTGCTTCATCACTTCCAAGGCCATTGGCACGTGCCATTCCCAAGGAGTAGCGATTACCACACCATCAATATCGTTGCGTTTAGCTAAGTTTTCGAAATCTTTTTCGGTCTTTCCGTAAACGGCAGGAGCGGGGCGACTTTTGTCTGAAATCATCTTTAAAGCGATGTCAATCGCTTTGGGATCTATATCACAGATGGCAACCACTTCCACATCTGGACGATACATGGCCATTTCAAGGTGATTTTGACCTCTTAATCCGACGCCGATAAAACCTAAACGCACTTTTTTTTGTTCTTCAGGTATCTGTTTCAAAAATGTGGGAAATAAAGCGGTACCAGAGGTATACATTAAGGAATCAGAAATAAACTTCCTTCTTTTCATTTGTTAACAATAGGTTATTAAAGATGAAATTTAAGGAAAATACTTTAATTTTATAAGAATTTAGAAAAAATGACTGAAGCCCCACGCGTTAGCGTATTCCGAAAAGAGCATTTCAACGCTGCTCATCGTTTGCACAATCCACTTTGGACAGAAGAGAAAAACAAAGAAATTTTCGGTTTATGCAACAATCCGAACTACCATGGACACAATTATGAAATAATTATCCAGGTAACCGGAACAATTGACCCCGAAACGGGTTATGTAATCGATACGAAGTTTTTATCAGATTTAGCGCAGACAGAAGTGTGCAAAAAGTTTGACCACAAGAATTTGAATCTAGACGTACCAGAATTCGCTGATTTAAATCCTTCTGCAGAAAATATCGTCATCGTTATTTACAATAAATTGAGGGCTAAACTCCCTTCTAAACTAGATTTAAAAATTAGATTGTATGAAACAGAAAGAAATTTCGTTGAATTCCCTGCTAATTGATTCAGACCATTTCTTGTTAACAGACGAGGAAATTGGAGATAATCATGTAGCCACCTCAATCGAGACACCGATGAGGGAGGATGCTTTTGATCTTTCTGATTCAGAGAAAATAGCCATCATTGAATCTCACTTTCGCGAGATTATGTTAACCTTAGGTTTAGACCTAACGGATGACTCCCTTCGCGGTACACCTAAGCGCGTAGCTAAGATGTACATTGAAGAAATTTTCAGTGGCCTGAACCCTGCCAATGAACCGAAAGTAGCCTTGTTTGAAAACAAATACGGTTATTACGAAATGTTGGTCGAAAAAAATATCTCGTTCTATTCGAATTGCGAGCATCATTTTGTACCTATCGTAGGTAAAACGCACATCGCTTACATATCGTCTGGTCAAGTCATTGGACTTTCGAAATTGAACCGTATTGTTCAATATTACGCGAAAAGACCTCAAGTTCAAGAGCGTTTAACTATGCAAATTGCAAAATACTTGCAAAAGGTATTGAAGACAGAGCACGTTGCGGTTTTCATCGACGCAAAACACTTATGTGTTTCTTCGCGTGGTGTTAAAGATGATGCAACATCAACGATTACCTCATTTTATGGCGGTAAATTCCAAGAAGAAACGACTAAACGTGAGTTTTTAGATTCACTTCATAACTAAGAAACTGTGGGAACTTTTATCATCGTGGGCGCAAGCCATGGAATTGGAAGAGCAACAGCAGCCAAACTTATGTCGGAAGGACATCAAGTAGTTAATATTGCACGTACTGCAAATCCCTCTTGTGAAAATCATACATGGGATGCTAATTCCGATGAGGCATTACCCACCGTTGAAGGCCCCATTGCTGGCATCGTATATAGTCCAGGTAGTATTGTTTTAAAACCTTTTCACCGTTTGACTCAAGAGGATTTCAAAGCTGATTTCCAACTCAACGTTTTGGGCGCCATCAAAGCCATTCAAACCTATTTACCCAATCTAAAACAAAATGGAGGCGGTTCAATCGTCATGTACAGTACGGTTGCTGTTCAAACAGGTATGGGCTTTCATGCATCCATTGCAAGTTCAAAAGGAGCCATTGAAGGGTTAACGCGCTCGTTGGCTGCTGAATTAGCAAGCCAACAAATTCGTGTGAATGCAATCGCACCATCCTTAACGAATACACCCTTGGCGTCAGGCCTACTAAATAGCCCAGAAAAGATTGAAGCGGGTGGAAAGCGACATCCATTGGGTCGGGTAGGAGAGTCGAGCGACGTAGCCAATTTAACTGCCTTTTTATTAGACCCTGAGAATACATGGATTACCGGTCAAATTATCGGCGTTGATGGAGGAATGGGTAGCTTAAAACCAGCCTAAAGCTCGTTAAAGTGCTTTTGATTCATGGCCATGTTTTTGGCAGTCCATTCTATTTTCTTTGAAAATTCTTTTGTACGAATTGGGCAATCTGCTATTTCACAATGTGAACAACATGCATCTAAACATGGGTCTACATGTACAAAAATCTCAATTTCCGTAGGCAATACCCGCCCCATGGTCACTTCGAAGTCATGGATTTCATCATGCACTCGGCTCAAATCCCAATAGCGCGGCAGGGTCAAATGGCAATCAATGTGTAAATCACCACCATATTGTTGAATACGAAGGTTGTGTAGATCAATCCACGCGGCTTTTTGGTGTTGGGTAATCCAATCAATCACCTTATTAAAAACAGCGGGGTTTGTCTCATCCATTAAGGCCGCAACCGATTCTCGAATCAGTCGGATACCTTGCCAACACATCAACAGGGCAAAAACGATAGATGCCACTGCATCCACCCAAATCCATTGCGTGAAGAAAGTCAATCCCAAAGCAAATACGATTAATAGTCCATTGTATGCGTCTAAAGTCAAATGTTTTCCATCTGCAACCAATGCTGGCGAATGGGAGGATTTACCTATACGAACCAAATAAAAACCCATGAGTCCATTCAAAAAAGCAGACCCTAAGGAAACGTACATACCTAGATCTAAGCGCGTTAATGTAGGCGTGGAAATTAAATGTTGGGATGCATGTAGAAATATATAAGCAGATGCTAATAGAATAAGTACTCCTTCTAAACCCGAAGCAAAAAATTCAATTTTACCATGCCCATAAGGGTGGTTTAAATCACGTGGCAAGGAAGCTAAATACACGGAATAATAAGCAAAGGCCGCTGCTACTACGTTGATAATGGACTCTAAGGCATCTGTTAATATTGCAGTGGAGCCACTCAAGTAATAGGCATAAAACTTCGCTGCCATGATGAGCAAACTCAATACAAACGAAAAAATAATAAGCCTTTGTTTCATGCGCGTAAAATCTTAACAAAGATAGTATTTTTGTTGGATGGAACAGGAAGCAAACCCTTGGAAAACAATTCAAATCAGTACGCCATACGAAAACGATTGGATCCGTTTAGAGCATCATGATGTCATTAAACCCAATGGCGAACCCGGGATTTATGGTAAAGTACATTTCAAAAATCAGGCGATTGCTGTTTTACCTATTGACGCTGAAGGAAATACATACCTTGTAGGCCAATTTCGCTATACAATTAATGCCTATTCATGGGAGTTACCAGAGGGAGGATGCCAAGACGAATCACCTTTAGATGCAGCGAAACGAGAGCTGAAAGAAGAAACGGGGTTACTTGCATCACAATGGACTCTATTAGGCGAAAATTATTTGTCGAATTCGGTGACGGATGAAAAAGCGATCATGTTTTTGGCGACCAATTTACAATTCACTGAAGCAGAACCAGAAGACACGGAACAATTGCAGATTAAAAAAATCCCCGTTCAAGAAGCCATCCGAATGGCACTCAACGGGGAAATAAAAGATGTATTATCAATTACGACTTTATTAACCTATGCATTAAAGGTCCCAGGATTGCATCTCCTTTAATTCATCGTAGTCGGTAAGATCGTACTTGATCGGAACGATACTAACGTAATTTTCCTCCAAAGCATCTAAATCTGTATTATTTCCTTTATCAAAATGCTCAATATCACCGTCCATCCAATAGTAAGATTGGCCATAAGGGTCTTTGCGTTCAGCAAAACGCTCTCTATATACCGCATCGGCCTGTTTTACTACTTTAATTCCTTTAGGTGCGACATCTGATTTAGCAGGAAAGTTTACATTTAAGGTCAATCCTTTGGGTAAACCATGCACTAATACTTGTTGGCTTATCTTTATTATGTAATCATGGCAATGGCTAAAATCTGCATCTGATTTAAAGTCACACAAAGAAAAACCAATCGCCGGAATGCCTTCCATGGCTGCTTCAATGGCAGCCGACATCGTTCCAGAATACAAAACGGATATGGAGGCATTAGAACCATGGTTGATTCCTGAAACAACTAAATCAATGTTGCGATCCTTTAAAATCAAGTGTTTTCCTATTTTCACACAATCCGCCGGAGTACCTGAACACTTATATGACTTCACATTCGGTCCAAAATCATGCGTTTCAGTTACACGCAAAGGAACACCCATGGTAATGGCGTGGCCCATGCCCGACTGATGTGTATCGGGTGCAATTACGACAACTTCACCCATTTCTGACATAATTTCGGTTAAAACCCGAATTCCTTTGGAAGAAATAGAATCATCGTTGGCAATTAAAATAAGTGGCTTCATAGATTGTATATTTGTAAGCAATTTACAAATTTGAACGCACAAATTTAGCCTATGCAATTCCGAAAAGCCGACATTTCTGATATTCCTGTGATCCAACAAATCGCTGAAAAAGCTTGGCGCCCAACCTACGGTCATATACTATCTGAAGAGCAAACCATGTATATGCTGGACTTGATGTATTCAAGTGAGGTGCTACAGAAACAAATGGATTCTAATATCGAATTTTATTTGGCTGTTGGTGAACATCAGCCGCTAGGCTATTTTTCATTTGAAATAACAGAACCCGAACAAATGAAATTGCATAAGATCTATTTAGATCCAGATCATAAATCAAAAGGAACGGGAAGCCAAATCATTGAATTCGTTAAACAATATGCCTTGCAGGCAGGAGTGAAGAATCTTGAATTAAATGTCAATAAGTACAATTCAGCGGTTCAATTTTATGAAAAACTAGGTTTCACTCGGGCCAAAGAAATGGTCTTGGACATTGGGAACGGTTATGTAATGGATGATTTTGTTATGCAATTGAATCTAGCGCCAACTCAATAAGCGCTTGTATTTGACCTTCCGGATTACGGGAAAATTCATGTGTGATTCGGTTAGCTAAAATCGCATTCAATGAAATCATTTCATGACCCATGGATGAAGCGAATGCATAATATGCGGCCGTTTCCATTTCAATATTGGTCATTAGATTCCCCTGAAATGCCTGCGTGGAAACATCCTGTAAGAAATTGGGTAACAAAGATTTCATTCGAACAGTTCTGCCTTGTGGGGCGTAAAAACCTGGTGCTGTGAGCGTATAGCCATGAAATGGGATAGCAGTGAATTTATTCAGAAGTTTTGAACTCGCTTTGGCTCCATACAATGGAATAGGATATTGAATTGTTTGTGCCCAAAGAGTCAAGGCATCTGCTTCCAACATATTTTCACCCGTAAAACCATAAAACTGCGCTAAATTATCAAATCCAATCGCAGCTTCTGAAACCAAGAAAGAATCAACAGGTATACTTACTTGAATGCTTCCCGAAGTACCAATCCGAATAAATTCCAGTGATTTTTTTGTCGCTTTTTCAAGACGCGTTTCAAAATCGATATTGACAAGTGCATCCAATTCGTTCAATACAATTTCAACATTATCAACACCTATGCCTGAAGAAATGACACCGATTCGCTTTCCGTTCAATTCCCCAAAATGACTCACAAACTCTCGTTTGTGAATTTTCACATCGATTCGATCAAAATATTGGGATACTTTAGGTACCCGTTCTGGATCTCCCACTAATATAATTTGATCAGTCACTTGATCCGGCTGAATTGCCAAATGATAAGAACTCCCGTCGGGATTAATAATTAAGTCGGTGGGCGAGAAATAGGTCATTCGCGAAATTATCGATAATTTTCGAATTCATATCCTTCACATGAATTGTAACAAAAAAGAAATACATCAAAAGCTCATGGAGCAATTGGAAGTCCAGATTCAACAAGCAAAACACGATTGGAGCCTTGCCAAAGAATCACGGGACTCGGATACAAAAAGCAGTGCAGGAGATAAGTATGAAACGGGACGTGAAATGATGCAGCGCGAAATGGATAAATTGAGTGCCAGTGTGGACATCTCCCAACAACAATTACAGAAATTAAAAGCCTTGGATCCGCTTAAATCCACTGATTTTGTTACACACGGGTCCTTAATCGAGACAAATTTTGAAACGTATTACATGGCCATTGGGATGGGGCAGATGCAGATCGCGTCAGAAACTATTTATGTAATTTCACCGGAATCACCCCTAGGAACTTTATTAATGGGAAAACGGGTAGGTGATACCATCGAATTACGAGGTCGTCAAATCAACATAAAGCAACTATCATGAAAAATGCACATTACCTTTATTTAGTCCTTTCTATCGTAGGTGGATCAATCACGGCCTACTACGTATTTATCGGTATGCAAGCCAACCACGGTCAATTCGATGTCATGAATTTCATCCAAAGTACATGGACATCAAATCCATACGCCAAAAGTTTGACTTTCGATTTTTGGACTGGCGCCATCGCAGGGACTTTATTTATGTTGGTGGAAGGTATTCGAATCAAAATGAAATACCTTTACCTATATTTAGCAGCCACCGTTTTAATAGGGTTTGCTTTTGCTTTTCCCTTATTTCTATTCGTTAGACATCGTCAATTAGCCTAAAATTATGGAAGAATACATCAATACATTTCCTGAAGCCACACAGAAAATTTTGCGCGAAGTGCGTGATGCAATTCGTTCTGTCGTTCCGGAAGGAACCGAAGAAACGATGGCCTATGGGATGCCCACGTTTAAATACAAGAAAAATTTGGTTCACTTTGCCGCGTGGAATAATCACTTGGGTTTTTATCCCACGCCCAAACCCTTGGTCGTTTTTCAAGAACGATTAAATGCCTTTGAAGGATCCAAAGGGGCCGTTAAGTTCCCTTATCATTTACCCATGCCTATCGAATTAATTAAGGATATCACGCGTTTTCGCGTGGAAGAAGTCAGCAAATAAAAGATGAAATACATCGCAATTATTCTACTCTTTACTTCGAGCACCCTTTTGGCGCAAGATAATCTGGAGAAAATCAATCGTTTTTTGCCTACCGTCGACTCGCTTTTTAAGGTACAGGCAAAACAATCACATATGCCCGGTTTGGTCTATGGGATCATGTATCAAGGAAAATTAATCCATTCGAAGGCGTTGGGGAATGCGCAACTTAAATCGGCTATTTTAGCTGATACTTCAATCGATTTTCGAATTGCATCGATGTCCAAAAGCTTTGCCAGTATGGCCATTTTGCAATTACGGGATGCCGGGAAATTGCGACTAGATGATCCGGTCAAACAATATATCCCTGAATTAACTCAAACAAAATCCCTAACGTCAGATGCGCCTGAAATTACCATTAGGAACTTATTGACCCACGGAGCAGGATTTCCGGAAGATAATCCTTGGGGCGACCGCCAACTAGGTATTACGGATGAGGCCTTTGAACAAATGTTGAGAAAGGGGATAAAATTCTCCACGAATCCAGGTGTAAGTTACGAATACAGCAATATGGGATTTGCTATGCTAGGTCTCATCATCAAAAAGGTCAGTGGTATGTCTTATCAAAAGTATATTACCGAGCGAATTTTCAAACCTTTGGGCATGTATAATACCTATTGGGAATATTCGGATATTCCGGCAAAGAAATTAGCTCATGGGTATCGATGGCTTTCTGGGAATTGGGTTAAACAACCCATGGAACATGATGGAGCCTATGGTGCCATGGGAGGATTGATTACGACCTTGGCAGATTTCAGTAAGTATGTGGCTTTACACCAAAGTGCATGGCCAGAACGTGATGGGATAGACAAAGAACCCTTGAAACGAAGTTCCTTACGTGAAATGCAATTTCCTTGGAATATGAATAGTTTTATTCCAAAATATAATTACCCTAATGGAAGAAAAGCTCCAGCATATCTAGCCTATGGGTACGGATTGAGCTTTTTGAAGGATGATTTAGGACGCAGGTCGATCGGACATTCAGGCGGATTACCGGGTTTTGGAAGCAATTGGCGAATATATCCAGATTATGAAATTGGGATTATTTCTTTTGCGAATGTCACCTATGCGCCTACGAGTTTTATTAATTTGAAAGTAATGGACTCGCTCTTTGCCTCAACACACATTAAACCGCGTCCTTTAGCGGCATCAGCGATTTTAAAACAAAGACAGGCCGAGTTAATGCGTCTATTACCTGAATGGAGAAATACATCTCAATCTGGCATCTTTGCAGAAAACTTCTTTCTTGATTACTTCCCTGATATGTTGAGAATGGAAGCCGAGCCTTTGTTTAAGGAAATTGGGGCAATTAAGAAAGTGCATGAAATCGTACCAGAAAACAATTTGAGAGGGACATTTGAGGTAGAAGGGGAGCATGGCTCACTTGAAATCTATTTCACGCTCAGTCCTGAAAATCCGCCTTTGATTCAAGAATATCATATTCAGAAAAAGAAAATGGCTCAAGATTGAGCCATTTTTTTCTTTTCGATTTTTTCATTTCTGCCAAAGGATTTAAAACCCAGTTCCGGCGAATAACCCACCGAGTTCTTAGAATAATATCCTTTTTCGTTGTAGGGACGTTTGCGTGGATGCTCTTTGCATTCCTTTGAACAAGCTCCTTCCATTTCCTTTAGGCAAGTTGGGCAAGATCGGAAGAGCGTCGTGTAGGGAA
>CALLKB010000097.1 GCA_938008575.1 uncultured Cytophagaceae bacterium
TTTCCCTACACGACGCTCTTCCGATCTGGCATGATGTTAGGTATTTCTTGGTTCGCAAGCGCGAAGCCGGAAGACAGTCTAGCAGAATTAAATATCGAACCGGTCTGGCAAGAGGTGACTAGTTTTATCAAAATTGCGTCAGATAATTCGATCAAAATATTTTCTCCCAATCCAGAGTTTGGCCAAAATGTGATGACCTCTTTACCGATGTTAATCGCAGAGGAATTAGATGTGGATTGGAAGCAAGTGGAAGTGGAACAAGGGAATTACGACCCCAAAGCTTTCCCGCGTCAGTTTACCGGAGGTAGCCAAGGTATTCGCATGGCTTGGAAGCAATTGCGGACGGTGGGTTCTGCAGCGCGTCAGATGATTTTGACGGCGGCCAGCCAGGCTTGGAATTTACCTGTTTCGGAATTGACCACGGCGAATGGAATGATTACGCATGCGTTCAGTGGCAAGTCAGAAACCTACGGAACTTTTGCCGCTGCGGCTGCAAAATTACCGGTGCCGAAGGACATCGTCTTGAAAGGAAATCAATCTTTTCGCTTAATTGGAACACCTCAAAAAAATGTGGTTGCACCCAAGATTGCACAAGGAAAACCCTTGTTCGGGATGGATTACCGCGAGGCGGGGATGTTAATTGCGATGACCGAACGTCCTCCGGCTTTTGGTATGCGACTGAAATCGTTCGATGCCACCGCAGCGAAGAAGATGCCGGGAATCGTGGATATTTTCCCGATCCAAGTGTTTAAAGACGACCATAAATTTGCAGGTTTTGATACGCGTTCGTTCAACGAAGTAATTGCCGTCGTGGGCAAGTCTACTTGGGATGTGATGAACGCACGCAAGAAAATCAAAGCCGTTTGGGAAGTAGCGCCAGAAAGAAAAGAGATGGGCGTGAATAACCGTGAAACAACGGTTCCTTCAGGCTTAGAAAGTACGACGAAACATTATGCCCAAATGCTTGAAATGAGCAAAAAGCCAGGTGTCATCGAGCGAAAAGATGGTGATCCAGAAAAGGCGTTTGCGGAGGCGAAACACGTGATTGAGCGAACCTATACCGCACCGTTTTTGGCACATAATATCATGGAACCGACGAACACGTTTGCACATTATGTGGGCGATAAAGTTCGGTTTGTTGCACCTATCCAAATCCCAGATTGGATTATGCCATCGATCGTGGCTCGTTTAGGTATCCCTAAAGAAAATATATCGATTGAATTAGTACGGATGGGCGGCGGTTTTGGTCGTCGTGCATATGGCCACTATATGATCGAGGCGGCCTTGATTTCCAAGCAAGCGAATGCACCCGTTAAATTAATTTATTCGCGTGAGGATGATGTGAGTGCGGGTATTTATCGTCCGTCCTACCAGTTGACCTACCGCGCAGCTTTCGATGAAAATAAAAAGCTGATTGCTTTTCATGCCAAAGGTGGCGGCGTTCCTGAATCCCCTTTACATGCGAATCGTTTTCCGGCAGGTGCGATTGACAATTACCTAGCGGAGAGTTTTGTGATTCCATCGAACATTACGATTGGCGCTTTCCGTGCCCCTCGTTCGAATTTTAACGCCGCGGCGGAACAGTCGTTCTTGGATGAGATTTCAGAGTACATGGGTAAGGATCCGATTGCGTTCCGTTTGGAATTATTGCAGCGGGCCAAAGATAACCCAGTAGGAAAAACCAACGATTACGACGCGAGCCGCTACATGGGTGTGTTGGAATTAGTGCGCGAAAAATCGGGCTGGGGAAATCCGGAAAACGCAGGTAAAAAGCGTGGGGTTTCGGCGTATTTCTGCCATAATTCCTATGCGGCACAGGTCATCGATTTACAGGTGAAAGGCGACCAAGTGACGGTTGACCAAGTAACAACAGCTTTGGATTGCGGCGTAGTCGTGAATCCGGAAGGAGCGAAAAACATGGCAGAAGGTGCGGCGATCGACGGGATTGGAAATGCTTTGTTTGGCCAGTTAACTTTAACGGATGGTCGCACTGATCAACGCAATTTCGATACGTATCGCATGATTCGTCACAATGAGGCGCCGAAGAAAATTGATGTGCATTTTGTGAAGAATGAGATTGACCCGACGGGATTAGGCGAGCCGCCGTTCCCACCGATTTTTGGTGCGATGGCGAATGCACTTTATAAGGCGACGGGGAAACGTTTTTACCAACAACCTTTTCAGCCCCAACTAAAAGCGTAAATGGAGTTTGTTACCTTAAATAATGGAGTGAAGATGCCCATTTTGGGCTTTGGTGTATTTCAGATTCCAGATGCGGCGGCTTGCGAAAAGGCAGTTTTAGAGGCGATTTCTGTGGGTTATCGGTCCATCGATACGGCGGCCTCCTATGGAAACGAGGAGGCGGTAGGCCGTGCGCTGGCCGCTTCGGGTGTAGCCCGCAAGGACTTGTTTATCACGACCAAATTATGGATTCAAGGTCAAGGTTACGAAGGAACGATGGAGGCCTTTGAACAATCCATGCAAAAATTAGGCCTCGATTACCTGGATTTGTATTTGATTCATCAGCCTTATGGGGATGTTTTTGGCGAGTGGCGCGCGATGGAAAAATTGTATAAGGAAGGTAGTATCAGGGCCATCGGGATTAGCAATTTCCAGCCGGATCGCGTAGTGGATTTGATGGTTCATACGGAGATTGTGCCGGCGGTGAATCAGGTGGAGACGCATCCTTTCCAACAGCAAATCGCGAATCAAGCCTTTATGCAAGAGAACAACATTCAGATCGAATGCTGGGCACCTTTTGCGGAAGGGAAGAATGGGATGTTTACCAATGAACTGTTAGGGGCCATCGCGGCAAAACATAACAAATCCATCGCACAGGTTATCTTGCGCTGGTTGGTTCAACGGGACGTCGTGACGATACCTAAAACGGTGAGTCGGGAACGAATGGCGGAGAATTTTAACATCTTCGACTTTCAATTAAGCGAGGCCGAAATGGCGCAAATCCAAACACTCGATACGCAGACATCTAGCTTTTTCGATCACCGAGATCCGGTGATGGTGAAATGGCTAGGGGAGCGTAAATTATAAATTATCTGAAAAGGGCTGCCGGTAATGTCTTTTGCCGGTGGCCTGATACAGGGCATTCGCTAATGCGCCAAAAACCGGTGGATAGGCCGGTTCGCCCATACCGGTGGGATCGATTTCGTTCTTCACAAAATGTACCTCAATTTTCTTGGGAGCCTCATGATGACGAATCATCCGATACGTATCAAAGTTAGAGCTCTGCGGCACCCCTTTCTCAATCGTCATTTTGCCAAACATCGCCGCTCCGATTCCATCCACAATGCCTCCTTCTGATAGGTTTTTAGCTCCATCGGGGTTGATGACAATGCCACAATCGACCGCACAAACCACATTTTGAACGACGGGAGCTCCATCTTTCATCTCCAAATCGAGCACATGAGCCGCATAGGAATCATGGCAGAAATAAGCCGAAACCCCACGTTTTTTGCCTGCGTTTTCGGGTTTGCCCCAGCCGGATTTATCACGTACTAATCGCAAGACTTCTGCATAACGTTCCGGTTCGTATTCGTTGTTTTTGCCCACGGGTTTATCCTTTGCTCGCTGCAATAATTCCAAGCGGAAATCAATGGGATCTTTGCCCGCAAATTCAGCTAATTCATCCAGGAAGGATTGTTCTGCCGCGGCCATGAAATTGGAACGTGGTGCGCGGAATGAGCCTACGGTAATGTTGCTGTCGATGGTCCAGTCTTCGGCTAAATAATTGTCGACCGCCCCAGCTGGGAAGCGGTTGGGATATAAAGGAGATTCCGGGATACCTCCCGCTTTGACGTGAAAACCAATCACTTGATTATTCGCATCCAACGCCGCGCGGTAGGTTGCCGTATAGGTAGAGCGGTAAATGCCCGCGGTCATGTCGTCCTCGCGGGAGTAGATGAGCTTGATGGGCGCTTGAACTTGTTGGGAAATCAAGGCTGCCTCGACCAACCAATGGGAATATGATCGCCGACCGAATCCGCCGCCCAGGCGCGTCATTTTAATGTCGATATTTTCGAGTGGAATTCCGATGCGTGCGGAAAGCGTTTGTTCGCTGAATTCTGGTTTTTGTAACGGTCCAGCTAGATTCGCTTTATCCTTCGTCACGTGGGCGAAAAAGTTCATCGGTTCCATGCAATTATGTGCCAAATAAGGGCCATAATAGGTTTTTTCTAAGACCTTCGCTGCATTTTTAAAGGCAGTTTCGATGTCGCCATCCTTGCGTCTAACCGTTCCTGGAACGTCTTTTTTCGCGGCCATTTGTGCCTCATGTACGGAGGTGCTTTCGAGGCCAGCGGGGACATTTTCGGTGATTTTCCGACCGAGCATGTCGCGTTTTTGGGTATAGGATGCAAAAGGGGTCCATTCAACTTTTAAGACTTTTTTGGCTTGCATCACTTCCCAGGTACTCCGTCCTACAATTGCGACTACTTCCGGGAAAGTGGTCGTATCGAAGAAAGTTTTTTCGTAGCCTTCGTTGTATAGTTTGATGGGGAAAACCGCTTTGATGCCAGGCATTTTTAAGGCTTTTGACGCATCAAAAGAGGCTAATTTCATCCCAAAAGCGGGTGGATGCGCCACCATCGCGAACAGCATGCCAGGCACGCGAGTATCGATGCCGTAAAGCGGTTGGCCCGTCACAATCTTTCGTATATCGACTTGTTGTTTGGAATGGCCGATGATCTGGAAGTCCTTCACCGACTTCAATGCAATATTTGTAGGTACGGGAATCGTCGCAGCAAAAGCAGCCATTTGCCCATAAGTAGCGGTTTTTCCTGAAGCGGTATGATTTAATACACCGGCTTTCGTGCTAATTTCTGCCACGGGAACTTGCCATTGTTGGGCCGCAGCCTCCTTGAGCATTTGTCGGGCCGTAGCCCCCGCCATTCTTAAGGGTTTCCAACCTTGATGAATCGCTTGGCTTCCACCGATGAACTGGCGGGTAAAATGTTTGGTATCTAAATCTGCCTGAATAACCTCTACTTGTTTCCAATCCACATCCAATTCCTCTGCCACAATCATGGGCATCGAAGTCTTCACGCCTTGTCCTCCTTCGGGGTTGGGAGACATGATTTGGATGCGATTATCAGCTAAAACTTTGACAAATCCATTAAGCTCGATAGGCTGCGTACCCAGAGTTACTTGTGCATTTGCTTGCGATAAAAAGGAGAAGCTAAGTAAAAACCCGCCGCCACTGAGGGCTGTGGCCTTTAAGAAGTCTCTCCTGTTTAGGTTTGATGGCTTTTTCATGGTGTCAAGGTCCTGGCTAATCGAAAATAAAGATAAGCGAATTATCTATTTTTTCAATTCCGACGCCTTTTCCATGACATTCAAGCGTGCTTCGTTCGGTTCTTTTTTGGCATTTGCACCACCGTCTGATTGGAACTCCAGGATTTCGTTTTTCTTATTTTCTGGCCAAAGTGGTAAATTTTCACCATTCGGATTTCCCGTTTTGGCGAAGTTGGCCCAATAGCTATGCATCAAATTTGCGACTGCTAGGTCTTTGCTCGCCACAGGTGAACCATCGCGATTGCGTAGGGTATTGAAAGCATAAGCGATTTCGGATGCATGTGCCGCACCAAAGCGCATGCGTTGTTTGTTGGCCTCCGACACGTACGAAAACAAGTAAACATAGGCAGGTATTTTTTTGCTTTCAAAGGCGCGCGCGGTGAATCTTGCGGGTTCTGCCCACACTTTGTCGGTGTTGATAAAGCTTAACATTTTGGCAAACTCTGTGCTACCATCTGGGTCGTACGCATTTTTCAATTCATCTTGCAACGGATTAAATTTCGTGTACAATTCTTCTTTGGATGTTGCGTTGACAAACCCTTGTGGAACTTCAGCGCTATTTGATCCGATGATGATGGGAACGAGATTTTGTCGACCGGCTTTGTAGGCACTTTCAGCCGTTTCCACCACTAATTTTCCATCCAAGATAGGTCCCGAATAAATGGGTGTTCCATTCACATTTTCTTCACCGCCGTCGACTATTTCTTCCGCCGGAAGTGCGCGAAGTTTAGCTAAGGCTTGCGCATCATCGCCTTCGATGCCATGTTTTTTGGCAAAGTTCAATCCAATTTGCTCGGCAGAAATGGGGTAATGAATGTCGCCATTTTTGTTGATCGGTCGGCCGGTCAACACGCCATCGCGTCCACCGCCGGATTCTACAATGGCTTTATGAAAAAGGCCTTTGGCAGCTGGAATCGTCAACAAAGATTGCACGGAAACACCTCCCGCAGATTCACCAAAAATCGTGACGTTTTTCGGGTCACCACCAAAGGCTGCGATGTTCTTTTGGATCCATTGCAAAGCCGCGATTTGATCCATGTAGGCATAATTTCCTTTGGGTTCGTTCGGGTATTCTTTGCTCAATGCCGGATGTGCGAAAAAGCCTAGTCGGCCTAAACGGTAATTAATCGTCACGAGCATCACGCCTTTTTTGGCAAAGGAATTTCCAAAATTCTCGGGATTCGCTCCACTTCCAAAAACGAAAGCTCCACCGTGAATCCAGACCATCACAGGAAGTTTCGCATGGCTGTTTGCGGGTTTCCAAATGTTGAGTGCGAGGCAATCCTCGGAGGAATTAGGCGATATTTTGGTTCTGCCTGCTGCCGAAAAACCAGCTTGTCCGCAGTCTTTGCAGAAAGTGCTGGCATCTTTTTCGCCCGTCCAAGATTGAACAGGTTGTGGAGCTCTCCAGCGAAATTCGCCAATGGGCGCGGCTGCATACGGAATTCCTTTAAAGATGGCTACGTCGTTTTCGATTGTTCCGCGAACTGCGCCAGAAGCGGTTTGAACGCGAGGCGCATTTTCTTGTGCGAAGGTAGGTAGGGTAAATAGGAGGCAGAGGCCTAAAAGGATTTTTTTCATTACGATAGGTTAAATACAGCCAAATGTAGCTGATTTATGTTTCGTAATGCCTATACATTTTACGGGTATTTCTACCAAAATTACGGATGTTGGCCGGGCAATCTCGCTAATTCCTAAATCTCTATGTCTTCCGGCTTGATGTGTTGGATTTTGCCGTCACGGAAAACGACGAGTGGGGTACCTGTATTCTTTTTCAAAGCAACTAAATAGGCGGGAATTTTTGATATTCCTTTCATGATACGGTCAAAATCATCATTTGATGAGCTTACAAGTTTCT
>CALLKB010000098.1 GCA_938008575.1 uncultured Cytophagaceae bacterium
CATTTCGATTCCTTGAATCTGAACAACAATTTGTTGGTCTGTCGCCTTCGGATTCACCGCAACAAAATACACATCATGCTCACCTGCAGTAGCTTGAATTGCCACTTTCTGAGCTGAAGGCCCTGAAGGACGACGAGGAGCTTGTTGGGCCGGTGCCGGAGCTCCTGCTGTTCCTGTAGCTGGTGCTGCTGTACCTGCTGCCGCTGGCGTTCCTAGCGGCGCACCTTTACCAGGAGTTGCTGCAGGTGCTGGACCACCAAATCCCCCTTGAGAAACCTCAATTGGATTCGTTTTGCCAATCACCGGACCTGTTGGAGAATCCAAGTGAATTTCAATCACACCACCCGCTGCATTCGTACGAGCTTGCGCAGATGCTGAAATATCAATGGTCGAAATTCCAGTTAAATCTAAGCCTTTGTAACCTAAATAAGGATTTTGTCCCACCATATTCGTTGAACGACCTGGCGTAATCAATTGCAAAATACCATTAGTTACATCCGCCTTTTCCACATCCAATTGTGGAGCACGTAAGAATACCCACTTCTCAGACTGTACGGGAGCAATTTTCTTGTTTCCCTTGTCTACATAGGTTGCACGAACAACAAACACCCCTTTTGATGCTTTTTGTCCTTCTGGCTTAACCAAAGCTAATTCTCCTTTCAAGGCAATTTTATTTGAAGCTTTTGGCTCACTTAGGCTCATGATGTATGCCACCATTTGCTTCGCATCAGCTTTAGAAATCGCAGGGTGTGCCGACATCGCATGCTCACCCCAAACACCCATACCACCGGCAATCACTTTATCGGCTAATTGGTCGATGACATTTTGGCCTTTGTATTTCACAGAAACCTCATTGTAGCTTGGTCCCACAGAACGAACGTTCAACTGGTGACACGATTTACAATCGCTCTTATTAATCAAACGCAAACCTGCAGAAGCAAACAAATCTGAATCTGCCTTGCGGTGACTTTGCGACATTTCAATCGGATCATAACCAAATGGAATGTAATCCAACGTAGCCGCAACCGTTTCTGGCGCGATGCCTTTTTCTAATTCGCCATCTTCCTTATCAGTAACCTTCACCTTGTACTTCGGTGCTGAATCAGCGAAGTAAAAAGATTTGTTGGCTCCTTCGAAATCGATATCAACAACCGGCGCTTCGTTACCCACTAAGATTTCCAAAGCAGCCGTATTACTCGCACCTTTTGAATCGGTTGCCTTCAAGCTCACCGCATATTTACCCGCTTCTTTCAGACTCAAAGAAGCCTTTTCGCCGGATAAATTTTTCACGAATTTGCCTGCTTTTTTCACAGTCCAGGTATAGGCCAACTTATCTCCATCGGCATCTTTAGTACCTTCAGCAGAAAGTGTTGTATTGAATGGAGCTGCACCCGCTTTGCTTGCAGCGGAGGCCACCACCTCTGGTTTACGATTGCCACCTTGGTATTCGATCTTCACCAAACGCGCATTTTCATTCCCTCTAAACCAAGCAGAACCATATTCCAATACATATAAATCTCCCTCAGGGCTGAAATCCATATCGATCGCAGATCCAAAAGTCGTATTTGGCATAAAGCGTTCCATCGATTTGTAATTGCCATTTTCATCTAAAGTAACAGCCATAATCCAACCGCGCATAAATTCAACGATCAACCATTTGCCTTCATAATAAGAAGGAAATACGCGTTTCGCGCCTGGGAAATCAGATCGATGAAATACCGGACCACCCGTTGCCGAACGTCCTGAAGAACCAACTAATGGGAATTCCTCTGAGGTTCCGTAAGGATACCAAATCATGGCTTTTGTTGCCGGTGGCAATTCACGCAAACCTGTATTGTTAGGAGACTCATTCACGGGAGCAGCTGGATTGAATTTGGGTCCAATCGCTAATGTTTCAAAATTCACATCCGCATAGGCTTGGTTATTTCCGATGAAATAAGGCCAACCATAATAACCAGGTCCTTTGGCTTGATTAAACTCATCGTAACCACGAGGACCTTTTTCCGAATCAACGGATGCATCAGGTCCTACTTCACCCCAATACAAAAATCCTGTTTTTGAATCGATGCTTGGTCTCCAAGGATTACGGTGTCCCATCGTATAAATCTCAGGACGTGTTTTAGCTGTACCAGGCGCAAATAAATTGCCTTTCGGAATGGTATAGGTACCGTCCTTTTCTGGGTGAATACGTAAAATTTTACCACGTAAATCATTTGTGTTCGAAGCGCCACGTTGGTCATCCCAATATGCCTGCCCCGGACGTTCGTCGATAGGCGCATAGCCATCCGAATTACTGTTACTTGTGTTATTTCCCACAGTCAAGAATAAATTCCCAGCTTTATCAAACACCATTCCACCGCCCGTGTGGCAGCATTCTTCGCGTTGAGTAGGTACTTCCAAGATGATTTTTTGTTGGTCTACCAACAATTCTTCATCCTTCAATTCCATACGAGCCAAGACGTGTTTGGTCTCTTTCGGATGTGCATAATAGATGTATAACCAATGATTTTCTTTGAATTTAGGATCAACAACTACACCCATCACACCTTCTTCAGCTTCACGCGTTTGACCCGCACGGTTGGTGTATTTGGTATTCGTAACGATTTTACCAATTGATTTGGTGATTCCCGTAGCAGGATCATATTGCTTAACTTCTCCTTTACGTTCCACGAACACAATGCGTCCATCGGGCAAGAAGGTAAATTCCATCGGCTCATCGAGTTTATCTACGAGGACCGACTTAACAAAACGATTTTCATCGGGAGCTTGCGCGAAAGCGGCAAGCGAGGTACATGCTAGCGAGAGAGCTAGTAAAAATTGCTTCATAGTTAGTCTAGATTTATTATTTTACAAAAATGATACAATAATTGGTAATTAAAAATCCCGCATTTGAATTTGATACGAAAATCGAACATGTGTCGACAAAAATTTACTTACTTTATGAAAAAATCGCGCTATGAAATTGATTGCCTTTATTCTATTAAGCCTCCCCATTTTTGCACAATCAAATAAAGACGTTTCCAACATCCATTCTGTCCTGCATACACAGGAGAAACTTTGGAATGAGGGAAAGATCGAAGAATTTATGGACTATTATGCCAAAACTGAGGATTTGAAATTTATCGGCAAATCGGGCGTCACGAAAGGTTGGGCTGCAACACTAAAACGCTACCAAACAAGTTACCCGAATCGGGAAACAATGGGAACGCTTTCCTTTGATATTCAAGAAGTGGATGTAACAGCTGGCCAAACAGCCTGGGTGCTCGGACGCTGGAATTTAAAAAGACCAAGCCTAGGCGATGTAGGTGGCTATTTTACACTTTTGCTCAAGAAAATTGACGGACGCTGGTTGGTCGTCCGTGACCATACCAGCTAGACGCGAGAGAATACATAGAACATTTCACTCGCGATTTGGCGAGAGCGTTCATCGTACATTGTAGCTTCTAAATCCGTATCATCAAAAGCTTTCGGATCTTCGTATCGCACAGGAATGCGAACTTCAGCACCTGGGATAAATGGGCAATTCTCATCTGCATGCGAGCAGGTCATCACCGTTGCAAAGATGTGGTGAGGATTAATGACATCGTCATATAATTTTGAGAATGCAATGATTGGACGTGAGTCCTCGGTATGCAAAACGAAGTAAATCGGATTGGAATGTCCGTGTTTCGAAACGATGAAACCCATGCGTTCTAAGGATGCAACTGTTCGTTCATTGCATGCTGTTACCTCGACCCCACCGGAATAACATTGTGCGGCCAACTGAAAATAATCTGCGGCTGTTTGGGCCCAAATTTGCGCGAATTGTGAACGGCGCGAATTATGCGTACAGATGAAATTCAGAAGAATCGGTTGCTCCTTTTCGCGTTTAGACTTGATGTATTCGATCAAAGGCTGAAGAACAGCTTTACGTTCATCAGAAATTTCAAGCGCTAAAATAGATTCAAGGTTTTCGTTCAGGGTATTGTTCATACGAATGGAATGGCTTCTTGCTTCAGCTTTGGCAATCCTTTGAGGTTTGCCAAAGCTAAGGGTTTATGACGATATAAAAGATTCAAAAACTGATAATTCCTAGCAACATCCCGAACCCGGGGCACATGAATTAGCGGATTGAATTTCGGCAATTTTAAGTTTGGGTTTTTCGGCTACGGGTGGCATGCAACAAGCCGATGCATCCTGCGCTGCATAATGCGGGTCATTAAACTCCGCATCCTCGTGGAAATAATAGACTTCCCACTGAACTCCGTCTGGATCTGTTGCCCAAAATTTATCTTGAACGGCATAACAGCAAGAGGTTCCGATTTCTTCTTTGGAAACTATTCCTTGTGCTCTCGCCTGTACAAGCCGATTCGTCATTTCCTCCACCGTTTCCACCTGAAAACCTAAGTGTCCAAAATTCGCTTGAACGCGCTCCGGGTTTTCGATAAACGAAATGATTAACGAGGGAGAATCTAATACGTATTTAGCATAACCCGGTTTGATCTTCGTAGCCGGCTGGCCAAAAAACGTTGAATAAAAATTCACTGATGCCGCCAAATTGCTGACATAAAGTGATACGTGCATACGTGGAAAGCTCATAATTAACAGCAGTTAGATTGTTGAGAAACAAAATAATTTTCAAAAAACGACCCGAACAATTGACTAAATTCCGCCCATTTATCCGGATTAATGCAATAACAAACGGAAACCCCTTCAATAGTCCCTTGAATAAAACCGATTTCCTTCAATTCCCGAAGGTGCTGCGAAACTGTTGCTTGCGCTAAACCCAATTCCGAAATCAATTCTCCATTGATACAAGTTTTCGATTTCACCAAATACTGCAAAATGGCCACTCGAGCCGGATGGCCCAACACTTTTGCCATTTGCGCGATCGCATTTTGCTCTTCGGTAAACAAATCGGTTTTGGTAATTCCCATGCTAATATTATTACATTGCAATATTACGATGAATCAAGTAAATAAAAAAGGCCGAAGCCTATTTTATTTTAATACTCATGGAGATACTATGACCGATCATTCCGTTGGAACGCGAATAATAGCCATAACGTACTTCTAAGGAATTCCAATTGATAAGACTCGCGATCCCGCCCGGAGGGGACAAACGCAATCCAACGCCCATGAATTGACTCGTGAAACTCGACAAGTCATAATCAGAGGTATAGTAAGATTCTGTTGTAGCGTGCTGGCCGTAAGCTTTGAAATAATCCACTTTCCCTTGAATGTTAAATCGATAGAATGGACTAATCGAGAAGAAAGGAGATATTTTATACGGTACTTCTAAGTTGGCCGTATGTGCCGCCATGCCCCAATCATCAATATAGGCCCGGTAAAATGCGCGAATAATTGTATTATCCCCCATGAAATAACTGAGGCGGAAACCTACTGGCAATTTAAAACGAGTACCAGGCAACTTTTCAACGGTTTCATTCCCATTCGTGAAATATACGCGATGAAAAGGCGTACTCAATAATCCCTCTTGAAAACTAGGCTCAATAATCGCCATTACCTGCAAACGCTGATTGATGACTTGAGAAACAGCAAAAGACGCATTAAATGAATTTCTTGGCTTGTAATCAATACCTTTTTGATCCCCATGCGCTCCCGAGGGATAGGTCGAAGGTCTTAATTCCGATGGCAAAATGGCCATATACGTATCCAAAAACGCACCACCTTTGAATGACCATTCGGTATTTTTGTCTTTCGATAATTTCGCAAAACTTGCCGTAAATCCATGCGATTTATAGTCGTATTCGGTTGAATAGGAATATGCCAAACCTTGTGTGGTTCCTAATAAATCATCTTTGACTGACCACGCTATGCTCGGATAAATATGCGTATCCTTACGGGAAGCGGATGAAATAGTTAATGGGTCAATCTTATCGGAAGAGGCTGAGGTATATTGATCAATATTAAAATCTACGGTAAAGGAATGCGTCCGATTATAGCGATCCAATTTGGAAAATCGCAACTCCAAGGAATTAGCCAAATCCGTTAATTTCTCCGTACCAATACCTCCCGTAATGGCCGAATTATTCCCGTCTTGATCATAATAACCGGTGACAATGTTTGCTTCCTCAAACTTCAGTTTGCGTTTGGAGTATTCAGTCGAATCGTTCAAAAATTCTTGCGCATGGCTCCGACTATAAAACACCTGCTGAGCCTTTAAACCGTGCAAAAGTGAACAATAAATTCCGATTGCTAGGATAACTTTTTTCATATCTTATCTTAGTTACAACCGCAGCCCCCACCGCTTTTTCCACCATTTGCGCCTGAAGCACCTTCTCGGTATAAATAAAATGCCTGCTCAAATTTCTCACTTTTGCGTGAGGACAATTCCATTTCTGAATCGTTAATGCGACTCTTTTGGTATTCCTTCACCGCCGTACAGGAAGATAGGCTGGCCACCAGGGCAATCAATAATATGATTTTTTTCATCGTATTAAGCTATGCGTGTTGTAATGTTATTCGATTGAAAAATCCGATTTGCGTCATCAATTATCACGCAAAACACACCATTCAATTGGTTCACTAAATCTAAGCCTACTTCCACACCCATGACTGCAATGGGCGTTGTCAGTGCATCCGCTAATTCCGCCACAGGGGCAAAAACTGAAACACTTTTAATGCCCTGAATCGGATAACCTGTCCTAGGGTTAATCGTATGCGAATACTTCTTTCCACCGATCCAAACAAACTTCTCATAATTCCCAGATGTAGCTACGGCTGCATCCTTTAAATCAAAATCAGCAATTGTTTGACTTGGATTATCCGGATCAACAATCGCTACTTTCCAGGGCATTCCTTGTTCATTCATCCCCCAAGCACTCATATCGCCTGATGCATTTACGACTCCGTTTTGAAATCCCAACTGCTTTAATCGCTTTTTCGCTTGGTCCGCAGCATAGCCTTTTCCTATCCCACCAAATCCAATGCGCATCCCTTTATTTCGTAAGAATACTGTTCGATTTTGTGTATCTAGTTCGATGGCTTGATAATCAATCAATCGAACAGATTCTGCCAACTTTTCTGGACTCGGCAATTCAGTCATTTGTTGGTCAAAATTCCAAAACCGTTTATCCAAGGACCCATAACTTAAATCAAAAGCCCCTTGGGTCAAGCGGGATATTTTTTGCGCCCGAGCAATCAAATCGAATACTTCTTGATCTACTTCCACAGGAGAAATTCCGGCGTTTTCGTTGATCTGAAAGGTCTGACTTGACTCATTAAATGTCGTTAACAAACCTTCAATCCGTTTAATTTCTAGCACAGCTTCTACGAGCCCTTCCTTCGCCTCCGCCACATTTTCAGCGACAACACCTAGGTCGAATCGGTTACCCATCAACAAATCGGTCCGCTGAAATAAAGGCATTACTGAAAAGCAGAAATTTCCGTGATAAACTTCTGAACCGATGGTTGATAACCCTCCCATTCTTTTAGAACTTTACCTTGGCTATTGACCAAAACCGTCAGCGGAAACTTTCCATTTGGATTGTATCGTTCCGCCATTTGATCATTGCGAGCTTGTTGGTCTGCAGGCAATTGATTCTTTTTCAAACGCGGAAAATCAGCCCGAACAAGCACTAATTTATCTTGCGCATATTGGCCAAAAGCCTCGCTTTCAAACACGTCATGTTTTAATTTAATACAAGGTCCGCACCAATCTGAACCTGAAAAGTTCAATAATATCAGCTTTTTCTGTGTCGATGCGTCTTTTTGCGCTTGCGAAAAGTCTCCCATCCAGGAGAGCAAGCTAAAGAATAAAATACTTAGTAGTTTCATCATGATTAGGCATAAACAATGAGGGTTTTCCCGTCATTGGCAGTTTTATAAACGGTTAGTGGTGACCGGGCAACCGTATTTAAATTGGCCCCCGTTAACGAAAATCGCGCGCCATGGTCTGTACAGAAATATTCCGTTTTATTGAAAATAACCCTGCGCTTTGGTTCGTGCGTACACAAATTCGATGCAGCTACATAATCACCAGAAGCAGTCCGACCGATAACAATGGCATTATTTACGGTGATATAACCACCCGTGCTCGCTAATGCTGATGAACTTGAAATTGTCAGATCTAGTTTAACCAAAGGGCTTTTTACATTCGCTAGCTCAGCAGTGCTCACTTTTCCGAGTGGCAAGGTGGAAGATGATGTTGAACCACCTGCAGTTATCCCTCCACTTGGGGCGCTTGGTGTACTAGCTGCACTATTTTTTGTACTATCGAGCGCAGCAACCGTCTCGCCATTTTTATTGACAATCAAGGATTCCAAAACCGAATCTTCTTGTTGAGTACATGAAGCCAAAACGGCCATCAAAGCACCGCCCTGAAAGCCCATTTTTTTTAAAAATTCGTAACGATTGTATTTCTCTTGTTTCATACTTAAAAGGCAAAGAGCTTGTGATGTTCGAAATTACCGAATTATTGATGGCGAAAAAATGACAATTGTCTTTTTGACAAATTCCATCGATGAAATCCCAAACGAAGGAGACGACCCTGCTGCCTACCTTTGGCAATCCTTGAAGGTTTGCCAAAGGTGAAAAAGGGCAGCAAAAAGCTACGGTTTATTCAGGACAATTTGCCTTAAAAAACTGATAATCTAATCACGGTAATTCAAGGCAGGCTTACGTTCCCCCAATAAACTCTTATATTGAAACTCCGTACCTCGCTTGTTCAACCATTCTAAACGTGCATCTTCAATCAACACAGGTTTCTTGAATAAATCAATGGCTGTTAGAGCGAGCGTTTTGGCTGCAACCAACATTCCTTTTCGGCCAATCGACATGCCGCCTGCGGCTACCGCTTGCCAACTATGCGCAGCGGTTCCAGGCACCCAAGTTGCCGTTCCTAAACCCACGGTAGGCACCACCCATGAGACATCGCCTACATCCGTTGAGCCACCACCACTTGGATCTGGATGGTTTAAGAAAATCTGATTCGTTGTAGCTAAATCAACCGTTTGCATCCCAGGCGTTTGTTGGATTTGTTTCGCAAAAGCCTGTTCAGAGGACGTAAGTGCATATCCGCCGACAGATTTCAAATTCGAACCCATTACGGAGACCAAATGTTCGTTTGGCAAAACCTCATAAACGCCGCCAATTAATTCCACTTCATAACGAGTCCCTGTTCCCAGAGCAGCACCCTCTGCCGCTTTTTCAATCCGATTCCAGACATCCATCACCACATCGCGCTGCGGAGAACGAACATAATAATAAACCTCTGCATAATCAGGTACGATATTCGGAGCCTTGCCACCGTTTGTAATCACATAGTGAATGCGAGTAGAAGAAGGAACATGTTCACGCATCATGTTGGCCATGTGATCCATCGCCTCCACAGCATCCAAAGCTGAACGCCCTCGTTCAGGGGACGCAGCCGCATGTGACGACAAGCCATAAAAACGGAACTTACCCGCTTTATTCGCTAAGGAAGATGATGCCGAAACGGTATTCTCATCATTCGGATGCCAATGCAACATGACATCCGCCTGATTAAACAAACCTGCCCGAACCATGTATACTTTGCCTGATCCACCCTCTTCGGCTGGGCAACCATATAATTTAATCGTTCCTTTTTGACCTGTTTCTTTCATCCATTCCTTTACTGCAATAGCCGCTGCGACAGAACCTGTCCCAAACAAATGATGCCCACATGCATGACCTGAATTTCCTCCGAGTGTACGTTTTGTTGGAATTGAATCCTGCGACAAACCTGGCAAAGCATCGTATTCTGCCATGATACCTATCACAGGTTTCCCTTGCCCAAAGGTCGCGACAAAGGCTGTTGGAATATCTGCGACACCCGCCTCCACTTGAAATCCTGCTTGGCGTAAAGTCTCCTGCAATAGCAAAGAACTTTGTTTTTCCTTATATCCCACCTCAGCTAAATTCCAGATTTTTTGAGCGATTTGTCCATATTGCTCGGAGCGATTTTGGATGGATTGAATGACTTTTTTCTTGTCGGCCTCCTGACCTAAAACAGCAAAGGAGAATATGACGAAGGCTGAAACAGCCCATAATTGAATACGCATATTTTATAGTTTAACAGGTACAATAAACTTAAATTTAGCAGGAAGAATCGTAAAATCAAACGTATCCGATTCCAAAACCTCTCCATCTACTTGGGCCTTAAGTACGCGATCACACACAATCTGCATCGACGAAATTTTGGAAAAATGCACAAAGGGAAGATTGATGTGTTTTCCGGATTGAATAATCGGCATGTAAAACAATCGCTTCCAAATCGGCAATGGATCACAAACCAACATATCCAATAATCCATCTTGCACGGACGCCATCGGAAAGAAATGAAAACCACCACCCGCTCGAGAACTGTTAAAAACCATACACAAAAAAACCGGACGCGTTTTTAAAATGGTATATGATTTAAACCGAAACAAGGCTGGAATCGCGGCTAAATAATAACCTATGGCGCCACCAATCCAACGAATCGCATCCATGGCAGCCAATACCTCCCCTTCAATACCGATTCCCACTCCATTTAAAAATAACATTTCATTGACACGTCCGGCATCTATTGCTTCCACATGCGCATCCAAAACAACCTTTAAATGCATTTCCCGTGACATATTTCCAAAAAGTTTCCAATAGAAATCATTTCCTGTCCCCCCTTTGAATAAGGCGATTGGTTTGTCGCAAGCAGGATAAGCATTCACAAAATAATTGAACGTTCCATCGCCCCCCATCACCCAAACTTCATCAAACTCGTCTATGCTAGCCGGCCATTGCTCATCAAAAATAAAAAGCTCACAAGAAACACACGACTTCACCCACTGAACATAAGCATTCAAACGAACACGCTTAGATGGGTTGATCAAAAAGGCAACCCGTTTACGCATGTATGTAATTTTTCAAGTGCTCAATGGTTTCCAAATGATCTTGAATGGTCGCCTTAATCAAATCATTGCTGGAAATAATGCCGATCATTTCCCCATTTTCGACAACGGGTAAGTAGCGAATATTGCGCTCCGACATCAATATCATGCAGACTTCGATAGAACTCCCTAATTCAACTCCGGGCAAGTCGGTGGACATGATTTCCGCCACAGAAGTATCTGAAGAGTTTTTATCCAATAAAATTACCTTGCGGGCATAATCGCGCTCGGTCAAAATGCCGCGGTATTGGCCATGATCCATGACCACCACCGAACCTACATTACAATCTTGCATTAATTGCAAAGCCTCGATAATCTTTGCATCAGAAGGAATTGAAATCACCGTCGCCCCCTTCTTGGTTAAAATGTCTTTGACCTTTTTCATAGCTTATTGAGATTAGAATTGTATAAAATAATACAAAAATAATTCAATAAACAAGTCTATTAAACGGCAATATTAATTGTATGAATCAAATCATAACCACCTGAAACCTGATTTGCATTTACGGTAGCTAGTTCATTCGACAAGGAATCACGAATAATACTATCCGTTGTATTCTTTGTGGAGTTTTGCCCATGCGCTTTGTACAAATCCGTATTGTATACTGCGGTATTCAAATCTTCTGGAAAAGCGATTTGGGTGGTTAATTTCAACTGGCCACCCACATAAATTTGGGCATGGATATGCGTAACTCGCCCTTGATACCATCCTGGATATATCGTTTGAAAACGCGCAACTCCTGAGGCATCTGCTGTTGCAATTCCCCGACAAAAAGTCTTGGCTGTATTATCTTGATTTCCCAAATAACCTTGATTAACATAACCCGAATAATAGCCGTCCTTATCACAATGCCAAACATCTACTCGAGCGTTTGGAACGACATCGCAGTTATTGTTTATGTTGCGAATGGTTATAGCCATGCTTAAAGGCAAACCTGTTTTTCCTTCGGTTATATCTGTATGTGTAATACTGGCATCCCGTTTATTATACAAAGGATAAGGGCCATCCGTTTCTGTATCGCCTACTTTACATGTACCTGAAGTTGAGGCTGTGGAAGGTGTGATGGCTTGATCATCTGATTTTTTTATGCAAGATAAGGCTACAAAAGGCCCAAGGAGGACTGAACCCGTTTTTTTAATAAATGTTTGACGCTTCATGTTTCAAAAATAAACAAGCTTTTTTCCTAAAAAACCGAATATCGAAGTATTCAAGAAATTCGTAGGCAAAATCGCTACCCAGGTAGACCAAATATTGTGTATGTTTGAATTATGAACAACAGCTACCCTACCGCAATCATCACCGGTGCCTCCCGAGGTATCGGAAGAGCATTAGCCATCTTACTCGCTAAGCACAATTTTCAAGTTAGTTTAATCGCCCGAAATGTAGGCGAATTAAAAGACCTAGCCGCCGAAATAACCGAAATGGGACATCGCCCTTTGTATTTCGCTGGGGATGTTTCGGATGCAACCTTTGTTCAAAATGCCGTCGAAAAAACGGCACATACGTTTGGGAAAATTGATTTCATGATTAATAATGCGGGCGTGGGAGCCTTTGGCCCAACAGATTCTTACACAGAAGAAAAATGGGATCAGGTTTTTGATACGAACGTGAAAGGCACATTTCTTTTCTCCCAACGTGTATTGCCTCACATGCGCCAAGCCAAAAAAGGACATATCATTGCTATTGCTTCGGATGTTGCTAAACGTGTTTTCGATGGCGGATCTTTGTATTGTGCTTCCAAATATGCCCAACATGCATTCAATGAGGCATTGCGCAAAGAAGTAAGAAAAGATGGCATCAAGGTGTCAACCATCTATTCAGGTCTAGTCGACTCACATTTCCATGCGGAACCCCAAGGCGATGCAAGTCATCAGACTTGGTTAAGCCCTGAAGACATGGCAAATAGTATCTTTTATGTAATGAATCAGCCGGCACATGTGGTCATTGATGAGTTAATGATTCACCCACTTTCGCAAGAATATTAGGCCGACAGTATAGAACAGTTTGTGCTATTAGATTGAATTATTTAAATTTAATCTGAAAATAAACCTATTTAAATGTCGCTTAAAAAACCTTCGCTTAGCTTCAGTCAAATCATCAACATGAACGTTGGTTTTTTTGGCATTCAATACAGCTTTGGACTTCAACAAAGTGCTGTAAATCCCATCTATGATTTTTTGGGTGCGAGTCCTGATGAAATTCCCTTATTGAATTTAGCAGGTCCCGTGACAGGCTTATTAATTCAACCCTTCATAGGGGCGCTTTCGGATAGCACTTGGCATCCACGTTGGGGTCGTAGAAAACCCTTTTTCTTCATCGGTGCGCTACTTTGCAGTATCTGTCTTTTGCTATACCCCTTTAGCTCCTCTTTATGGATGGCAGCGGGATTGTTATGGATTTTAGATGCGGGAAATAATACCGCGATGGAGCCTTACCGGGCATTTGTGGCAGACAAATTGAATGAGGAGCAACAACCCACGGGCTTTCAGATGCAAAGTTTTTTCACGGGTTTTGGCCAAACCTTAGCGAATCTTTCGCTCTTCATCTTCCCTTTAATTTTCATTGGAAAAACAGGCTCCTTACCTACTTGGGTGTACGCATCCTTCTTTTTAGGCGCTGTTTGTTCCATTGGATCTATTTGGTGGAGTATGCGAACAACTTCTGAGATAGAGCCTACGGCAGAAGAGTTAGCACAAATTCGGGCGAAAAAAGTGAGTGTTGGCGAATCTATTGCAGAGATATTTCATGCGATCGGAGAAATGCCAAAAGTCATGTGGCAATTAGCCTTAGTCTATTTATTTCAATGGTATGCACTTTTTTGCTACTGGCAAAATTCATCTAAAAGTATAGCCTTATCCGTTTGGAATGCGACACCAAAAGACAATCCAGAACTCTATGAAAAAGCCGTTTCCTGGACAGGATTAGTCAATGGCTGGTACAATATTGTAACCTTCTTATCTGCTTTAGCCTTGGCTGGTTTTGCCAAAAAATATGGTGCAAAATCCGTTCACATGACCTGTCTACTTTTGGCAGCTGCCGGTTTTTTCGCCTTCCCAAATATTGAAAACAAGAACTTATTATTCTTTGCGATTTCTGGCTTTGGAATTGGCTGGGCAAGCATGATGGGAATCCCATATTTATTGGTCGTAAGTGACATTCCCAAAGAACGTTACGGTGTTTACATGGGCATCATCAACATGATGATTGTGATCCCGATGATCCTTCAAAATATATCGTTTGGATATATTTTAAAGCACTTTTTGGATAATGATCCAAGAAATGCGATTACCTTTGCGGGCGCGTTGTTGGCCATTGCAGCCCTGGCAACCGCTTTTATTAAACCATCCCCAACCAAAGCCTAATGAGTGTATTGTGTATTGGCGAAGCCTTAATCGACATGATTTGTACCGATAAAGGTAGTAGCTTATCTGACGGACAAAATTTCTTAAAAAAACCAGGTGGAGCACCTACGAATGTTGCTGCTGCGATTGGAGCCCTAGGCGGTTCCGTTGCTTTATCAGCTAAAGTGGGAAATGACCCTTTTGGTAAACAATTAAATCAAGTCATGTCGGAGTTTAAGGTGGACACGAAACATGTTCACTTGGATTCCAATCACTTTACAACGTTTGCTTTCGTGTCTTTGATGCTCGATGGCGAACGCGATTTCGTGTTTAATCGGGGTGCTGATGCACAATTAACGGTCGATGAAGTTGCGGCCATTGATTTAACAGAAACGCACATTATTCATTTTGGCTCGGCAACCGCTTTCTTGGATGGACCATTGAATGCAGCCTATTATTTTTTATTAGAAAGTGCCAAAAACCAAGGCAAAACAATCAGTTTTGACCCAAATTACCGCCATTTATTATTCGGCGACAAGCAAGAAAGTTTCATCAAGCAATCTTGGATATACTTAAAACAAGCGCATTTCACAAAGTTGAGCGATGAAGAAGCCATGTTGATCACTGGGGAAAAAACCTTGGAAGCTGCAGCGGCTGATTTATTGGCTAATATCCCCGGAGTATTCACCATTACACTTGGAAAAGATGGAACGCTTTTGGGACTTGATGGCAAAACCTATATTATTCCAAGCATCCAAATTAAGCCAACCGATACAACAGGAGCTGGAGATGCTTTTGTGGGAGCCGTATTATACCAATTAGACGATGCTTCTTTGAATCCAGCGGAATTGGGCTTTGAAGATTGGAATAAAATCATTCAGAATGCCAACAAAGCTGGCGCCCGCACCTGTGAATACATGGGAGCAATGGAAGCATTTAAACATTTGAACAACAGCATTTTTAATTAATATCCGTGTACAATCCAGCCCTACAACATAAGCTCCATGAGCTTGTCAAATCGCATAAAATCAAAGACGCTAAATTCGTAGAACGCTTTACGGCGAACATCGATGATATCCAATCGCATTTTAACGCGATCTATGGTAATCATCCGCATGCTGCGAATTTATTCCAAAGCTTGTTGAACTCCATTTGCCAAGCCTATGTGGATCGTTCTGATGATCTAAAGAAACGTGATGCACAAAAGGAGAAGAAAGGTCAATGGTTTTTAAGCCAAGATTTGGTGGGCATGAGCTTGTATGTTGACCGTTTCGCCGGCCAAATCAATGACCTTCCCAGCAAATTACCCTATTTACAAAAGCTCGGTGTCAATTTTTTACACCTCATGCCTTTGTTCAAAAGTCCAGAAGGAGAGAGTGATGGCGGTTATGCTGTTGAGGATTTTCGCGTCGTAGAGGATCGCTTAGGGACTATCGAAGATTTACGTAAATTCCAGTCGGCACTTCAAAAAGAGGACATGTATCTTATGATTGACATCGTCCTGAATCATACTTCTCACCACCATGAATGGGCGAAGTTGGCAAAATCGGGTATCAAAGAATACCAAGAGTATTTCTACATGTACGATGATCGCCGGATTCCTGATCAAATGGAGGAAACGATGCCGGAAATTTTCCCAGAAAGTTCTCCGGGAAGTTTTACCTATGAAGAGAAGTTAGACAAATGGGTCATGACTGTTTTCCATCATTACCAATGGGATTTGAATTATACGAATCCGAAAGTGTTTATTGAGATGTTGGGTAATGTGTTTTTCTATGCCAATTTGGGGGTAGATGTGGTCCGTATCGATGCGCCAGCATTCATTTGGAAACAAGTGGGGACTTCCTGCCAAAACCTACCAGAGGCTCATCAATTGTTGCAATTGATCAAAATGTGTACGGAAGTAGCTACTCCTGGAATGGCTATTCTAGGTGAAGCCATTGTAGCTCCCGCACAAATCATGGAATATTTTGGTACGGGCCGCTATGCAACACATGAATGTGATTTTGCCTATAATGCGACGCAAATGGCGGTTCAATGGGATGCTTTGGCGACCGGCGATGTCCGTATTATGCAGAATGCCCAACATGAATTGCTTCGCAAGCCTTTGGGCGCGACTTGGTTGACCTATACTCGTTGCCACGATGACATTGGCCTAGGATATGATGACTACATGATTGAGCAAGCAGGATTCACTCCCTATGATCATCGTTCATATATCAAAAATTATTACAGCGGCGCGCAGCCGGGTTCGCCAGCAAAAGGCGCCTTATTTGCTGTTAATCCGAAGACACAAGATGCTCGACTTTCTGGTTCATTAGCTTCTTTATGCGGATTGGAGTCGGCGATTGAAAAGAACGATAAGGCGGCGATTCAAACATCGATTGATAAAATCATCTTGATGCAAGCAATGAGTATGTTTGTAGGCGGAGTTCCTATGTTGTTTTATGGGGATGAAGCGGGTTATACGAATGATTATAGCTATCTGAATGACTCAGGCAAAAGTTACGATAATCGCTGGATGCACCGACCAATTATCGATTGGGATCGCAATAAATCCGTAGGCAAAAAAGGCACAACGGAAAATCAAGTTTATTCAGCCTTGCAACAATTGATCAAATTAAGACGCTCACTACCGATCGTAGCAGATTTGAAAAATATACAGTGGTTGGAAAATCACAATAATTCCATTGCTGGTTTTGTTCGTTACATCGGCGAGGAGAAAATCACTTGCTTGTTTAATTTTAGCTCGGCACCACAAGAAATCACTTGGTTTATTATGGATTCGAATGGTCAACGACCAGCACAAGTGAAAGATTTATGGTCGGGAGAAACATTAAACGTGGGCATGGATCATGACCATTTGAGATTGGAGCCGTATCAGTTTAGGATACTTAGGTAAGAGGTAAGAGTGAAGAGTGAAGAGCGAAGTGGTAGAGATATTATAAAACCCCGGGCTTTAGCCTGGGGTCCTAGGTTTTAACCTAGGGATAAAAAAAACGCGAGACATACATCTCGCGCTTTCAAAGAATCAATCATTAATCTTATTTACTTATAATAAAGGTCCAATATTCTTTTTACCGATTGTTAGACTTTCGATCGCGTCTTTTGGCATATCATGCTCAATGAAGAAATGCTTCATACCCGCAATGGAAGATGCATCCAAAATACGTTTGAAATTAACAATACCAGAACCTGCTGGAACAATGTTTTTAAATCCTTCGTCAAAATCCTTGATGTGACATAATGGGAAACGACCTGGTTGAGCTTTGAACAAAGCAACAGGATCTACACCTGCTTTTGTCGCCCAGCCTAAGTCCAATTCAAATTTCAATAAGTCGGCAGGAATCTCCTTTGAAAATACATCAAAAGCTTTTTGACCATCAACAAGCTCAAATTCACGATCATGGTTATGGTAACATAAAGTCAATCCAGCTGCATTCGCAATCTTGCCCGCTTTGGTCAATACTTGAACTGCCTCAGCTACTTCTTCTTTCGAATTCACAGGGATGTTCGCACAAACTAAATACTTCACCGTTGTGCCTTTCAATGAATCCACAATCGCTTGTGCATCATCACGCAAATTATTCATGCGTGGCATTTTCGATGTATCAAATCCTGGACGAGGCTTGAATGGTGCTCCCATCACATGATGCGAAACCCAATTCATTCCTAAAGACTTGTTTAAATCAGAAAACTCCATGGCCGACATGCCATAAAATCCACCGATACGGCTAAATGCCGACTCGATATCCTTATACCCCAAATCCGCAATTTTCTGCATATTACCCTTCACATCTTGATCTAAAGTCATGAAAAGCGTAAACAATTGTACGCCCATCGGACGCGGAGTAGCCTTAAAAATAGAAGGTAAAAAAAGCGAGCCCGCAAGATATGCACTCGATTGCTTAAGGAAATGTCTTCTTTCCATGTGAATAATAATAGGTTTAGAGGTTTGACACAAATTAATGTATTTTTTTGATACAATAAAAATTTATTTCCATTTATCTCCAAAAACCCAGGCAAAATTGATGTCCTCCGACTTGAAATTCGTGTTGTTTTGATGCCAAGTGAAATCCCCTCCCTCGCGGTGGCAGTTGGCATAATACACCCGATGCCCCCACACTAATTTCCGATCGCCCGACTGGTAAATAGGCGCATCGGCCATGTTTTTGTCGAACGTACAATTGAATAAAAACAATTGAGCTTCGCGGTGGTAACGCCCTAATTTATAGCCCGAATCACCCACAAATCGGCAATTTTTCAAGACCGACTTGGCCCCTTCTTCTCCAGATCCATCATGCCAAATCGCCGCACTCATGTTATGACAAATGAAGGTACAATTCTCCGCCAAAGCATAACCCCGTGGACAATATAAATCGACACCACCTTCAACCTCGCAATCGTTCAAATAATACATACCCGCATTCACATCCCAGGGACTCATCGTATCTCCGCCGCCTGAACGAAAGGTGCAATGTTCGAAGCGCAAACGTGTGGCCCCCGGCATGGTCCGAACTGCAAATTGGTGACCATCTACACGTACAATTTTCTCACCATCCTTTTCGCCTGATTCTCTGGGCAAAGCATATTTTTGAACCGTAGACTGTGTTGTTTTACCCGCCTCATTCAGGCAAGGAATCGTAACATCTTGCTTCGTAAGCAGTCCATAATCATTAATCACCGTCAGATTCTCAAAACTCAAATCATGCCCCTTAATATTCAGCACACCCGCACCGTAATCATCCGGATTTGAACAACGCCAAATATCACGGGCCTGTGTAAATTTCAAGACAACACCTGTACGCGATTGGCCGATGAATCGTAGATCATGTCGGAGCGAATCAACAAACACCTTCTCTTGATACAGGCCATTTTTGATGTAAATCGTTTGATTATTCCCACTTTTATTGATTGCTTCTTGAATCGTACGAACATCCCCTGTTCCGTCTTTAGCCACCGTAATCTGCTGCATGAATTGGTCCACTAATTGGACCGTTTTATCAAACCATTGGGTAAATAACAAGAAAGTATGCGGCGAACTTTCGTGCGTATAGACATCCGTCAAAATACCGTAATTCGTCATTTTTTGTCGGAAATCATCCCTTCCCGCATGCATGCGCGCGTTCCCAGAATTAATAAACAATACAGGTGGGTCTTGCTTAGAAACATGGTGCAAAGCAGATGCTTGGTTCCAAAGCGCAGGATTCTCCATTTTGGCATAGCCAAAATAAGCGGTCGCCGCAGAAGTCCGAACGCGATCATCCCCTTCCCCCGATTCAGGATGGATATAGGCCAAAATCCCATCTAGGTCGATGACCCCTTTGATTTTCTGTCCTTTTCCAAAGAGATTTTCATCCTGAACGGCTCCTAATAAAGCAGCCATTTGCCCCCCCGCAGAATAGCCCGCCACAAAGATTTGTTTTGAGTCGACATGAAGTTTCGCTGCATACTGATATAAATAACTAAGCGCCGACTGCGCATCTTGCATCGCAGCTGGATAGAGCGATTCGGTCGACAAACGATATTCGGCCAAGAAAACGCGGTAGCCTTTGGCAGCTAAGGCTTGTGCTAGAGCAGCATGTTGGGAACGATGCCCCGTTCGCCAGCCACCTCCGTGAAAAAACAATAAAGTCTTTCGAGGTTTGGAATCTTGAGGACTATAAATGTCCAAGACCAATTTCCGAGACCCGATTTGCTTATAGACAATCGATTTAGCTTTCGGCACTGTCCCGGAGGTATATTCTGCTAAACGCAACGAAGGGACCGATTGTAAAGCCGATTTCCAGGCTGAATAATTGGCAAACGAGCTGTCGGGAATACCCGTAAGCCCTTTGGTATTTTGAGCCAACAAACCCTGACAAATAAACAGTAGTATGATTCCTATCTTGCGCATATTTTATAAAGACGAGAAATCGAATTTTATAATCATTCTTGTTAACTTGGACATTCAAACCTGAAATTATGAAAACAGTTCGCGTACTCGTTGTGGGTTGTGGAAACATGGGAGCTTCGCATGCAACAGCCTATCACCATTCTCCTGACTTTGAAATTTGTGGCCTTGTGTCACCGGGCAAAAGCAAGGAAACCTTGAACAATAAAATTGGGGGAAAATATCCCCTATTCAATGAATATTCGGCCGCATTAGCGGAGACAAAACCTGATGCGGTATGTATTTCCACGTATCCGGACACACACGAAGCTTATGCCATCGAAGCGATGGAAGCGGGTTGTCATGTATTTATCGAAAAACCGATTGCTGATAGTTTAGCCGGTGCCATTCGCGTGGCGGAAGTGGCGAAGAAAACAGGCAAAAAACTGGTTGTCGGATATATTTTACGCCATCATCCCTCATGGATCAAGTTCATTGAGGTTGCCAAAGAAATGGGGAAACCCTTGGTGATGCGCATGAATTTGAACCAACAATCCCATGGCTATATGTGGGATGTGCATCGTAATTTGATGAACAGTTTAAGTCCCATCGTAGATTGTGGCGTACATTACATTGATGTGATGTGCCAAATGACACGCTCGAAACCTCTTCGTGTTTCGGCAATCGGCGCACGTATGACAGAAGATATTCCAGCTGGAAATTACAATTATGGGCAATTGCAAATTCATTTTGAAGATGGTTCCGTAGGTTGGTATGAAGCCGGTTGGGGCCCTATGATTTCCCAAACAGCTTATTTTGTCAAAGACGTTTTTGGTCCGAAAGGTTCCGTTTCCATTGTTGCCCAAAATGCCAGTGGAGAAGGAAAATCCGACTCGGTCGAATCTCATACGAAAACCGAATCACTGCGTGTCCATCATGCAGACATTAATTCGGAGAATGAATTCACACGAGCTGATGAATGGATTAACCTGACGGATGAGCCAGATCATCAAGGTTTATGCGATCGAGAGCAGGCTTATTTCCTACATGCCATTCAGGCGGATGTTGATTTAACAGATCACGTAGAAGACGCGGTGAACAGTTTGAGAATCGCCTTTGCTTGTGATGAATCGGTGAGAACGGGGAAGATGGTGGTGCTTTAACAGTGGTCAGTAGTCAGTAATCAGTGGTCAGAAGACGGTGGATAATATGAATAAGTTCATATAGATTTTACAGATTCCTGACTACTGACTACTGACCACTGATTACTGACCACTGACTACTGACCACCGACTACTGACTACTTCAAATACTCCCCTAACCAGTTCCTCACCTCCTGATAATGAAACTTCGAATTATCCGGATTTAAGATCCAGTGATTCTCACCAGGAAATACAATCAATTTACTCGGAATCTGTAAACGCTGGTGAATGCTCCAGTTTTCCAAGGTATTGTTGATCGGTACGCGGAAGTCATTCTCTCCTACCGTCAATAACATGGGTGTCTTGAAATTAGCCGCAAAGCGCATCGGATTCTGCTCTTTCCATGTTTTGGTAGGCACCCAAGGTGCACCGCCGTTCATCAATTCCCTACCCCAAATCACATCAGAAGTTCCCCATTGCGCCTCGGAATTTACCAAGCCCGCATGTGCAATTAAACATTTAAAGTGAGAGGTTGTGGCTTGCATCCAGTTGGCCAAATGCCCCCCATAAGACGCGCCTCCAGCTGCTTGTCGGGAAGCATCAATAAACGAATAACGCTTAATCGCATCAGCTGCCGCCTCTAAAATTTCATTCCCCGGACCTTTGAATGGATCAAATTGAATATCCTGAGCGAATTTTTCACCATAGCCTACGGATCCTGTATAATCTGTCATGACGATAACATATTGCGTGGACCCTATAACATAAGGGTTCCAACGGAAATTAAAGGCATCTTTAAACGATATGGCGGGTCCACCATGCATCAACACAAAGAGTGGATATTTTTTGGAGGCATCAAAACCTGCAGGGCGCAAGATGACACTGCGAATCATTTTGCCGCGTGACGATTTGGTCCAAAAAACCTCTGGCTTTGGCAGATCCAATTTCGCCAATGAAGCATCGTTGGCCTTTGAAATCGGAATTGATTTTCCTGCATTCCAAACATAGACTTCAGCTGGTGCAGCAAGGTGCTGGTATGTGTAAGCAATCGTATTTCCAGCCACCGATAAACCCGTTACGGATCCCGCATCTCCTCCAATTAAATAAGCATATCCACCTTTTTCAATCGAAATTTGAATTGCACGATCAACCCCTTGATCCTCAATACTCGCAAAAATGGAATTCCCAGAAACTTCCCAATCGTTAATCGGCCGATCAAGACCTGTTGCAATCTCTGTCCGAGCCTCCATACTAGGCCATGTAAAACGATATAAATGTTCTGAGTAGTAGATTTTATTGCCATTCAAGTGTCCAGCAGCAATTAGATACTTACCGTCTTCAGAAAATTGCAATGAAGAATAATCCGTAGGATCTTGACTTAATAATTTTTCTGTACCTCCCGAAATAGAAACAGCATAAAGATGTGAATTCGCCGACTGGTATGCAGTCGTATTGTATTCCGTTGTAGCCGTAAAGACAATTTGTGAAGCATCCGGGCTAAAAGCAAAAGAACCCAATTGGAATCCTTTAGATTCCACTAAACCTATTTTGGAAAATACATTAACCGGATTCGGTTTTTCAACTGACAAATCCATCACATAAATATGCGATTGCTTTTCATCCAACCAGCTGTCCCAATAGCGAATGGGAAATGAGGTATAGACACGCGCTTTGGTTTTGATTTTCTTTTTTTCCTCCGCTAATTTCTTACTGGTTGAATCCGTAAATGCGGTTGCAAAAACGCGCGAAGTGAATGCGATCAATCGACCATCAGAACTTATTTTGGGTGTCGAAATTCCAGTTGACAAACTAGTCAAGCGTTGGGCTTCACCCCCTAAATCCAAATTCAATCGGTACAATTGAGCGACTTCATCCCCCTCTCTTTTGGCAGTAAAAAAAATCTGATTAGCTGAGGGGTGCCAAAAATAATTTTCCTCTCCCCCTTTAGAATTCGTGATTTTACGAGGTTCCGCGGACCCATCCGTAGCTGCGAGCCACAAATCTGTTGTTTGCTCCTCGGTAATATAAGAAGTTTCCGTTCTACTATAAACTACCCATTTCCCGGAAGGGCTAATTGCGGGTGTACCTATTTTTTTCAACATCCACATGCTTTCATGTGACATGGCTGGTTTCTGAGCGATACTTGCATGTGCCCAAACAAGCAAGACAAAGAGTAAGATTTTTTTCATAAAAAACATTTAGCTTCGTAAATTAGTTATTTAAACTTCATCTATTATAAACTTATGAGAAAAAAATACGCCTTGCTTGGCCTAGCATTAATGCTTGGCTCTCTTTCATTAAAAGCACAAAATCCTTCAAAATTTATTGATCGAGCAAACATGAACCTGAGTGTCAAACCAGGGGATGATTTTGTTACTTATTCCAATGGCAACTGGGTCAAAAACAACCCAATTCCTGCAAAAGAAACGCGCTGGGGAAGTTTTAACCAATTGCGCGATTTCAATATCAATGCAGTTAAAACAATCTTAGAAAGTACGCAAGGCACAAAGGCTTTGGCAGGATCTGTAGAAAAACGCGTAGCGGATTTTTATGCTGCGGCCATGGATAGTTTGGCGATTGAAAAATTAGGATTCACGCCTATTCAATCCGATTTAAACCAAATCCAATCTTTACAATTTAAGTCGCAAATCGTAACTGAAATTGCACGCTTACGTAAATCAGGAGCGGCATCTCCCCTATTCAGTTTTTATGTAGGTCAAGATCGCAAACAAGTAGAAAAGATGGTTCCACAATTAGGCCAAGGAGGAACTTCACTGCCTGATCGAGACTATTATTTAAAATCAGATGCCCGTAGCCTTAAAATACAGGAGGCTTTCAAAAACTATGTGAGCACTCTTTTCCAACTGATTGGCACCAGTGAAGCACAGGCTAAGTTGAATGCTGAATCAATTTTCCAATTGGAAAAAAAATTAGCGGAAGCACAGATGTCACGTGTGGAAATGCGCGATCCATACAAGACTTATAATAAATTTGCGTTTGCTGATTTCAATCAAAAAACTCCTGCATTTAATTGGGCGATGACCTTCCAAGATTATGGTACGAACGCTCCAGATTCTATGTTGGTATCCGCACCAAAATTCTTCGAATCTGCGAATAAACTTTTGATCGAAACTCCAATAGAAACTTGGAAGACCTACTTAACTTGGAATGTATTGAAAAGTTCAGCGGCCTATTTGAGTTCTCCTTTTGTCAAAGCAAACTTCGCATTTAGCCAAGTTTTGAGCGGACAGAAGGTACAAACGCCTCGTTGGCAGCGTATGTCATCCTTGACAGATGGTACCATTGGTGAATTATTAGGCCAATTATACGTGGCAAAATATTTCAAACCTGAAGCAAAAGCGCGCATGGTAGAATTGGTAGCTAATTTACGTAAGGCATTTGAAATCCGTATCAATCAATTGGATTGGATGAGTGCTGAAACAAAGCAAAAAGCAAAGGATAAATTACATGCATTTACACCGAAAATTGGTTATCCTGATAAATGGAAAAACTATGATGGCTTAGAGATTTCGTCCACTGAATTCTACAAAAATGTACGAAATGCAGGCGCATGGGGTTTCCAAGAGAATATTAGTCAAATTGGCAAACCTGTCGACCGCAGCAAATGGGGCATGACTCCACCAACAGTGAATGCCTATTACAGCCCAGTAATGAATGAAATTGTATTCCCAGCGGGTATTTTACAATTCCCTTTCTTTGATGCCAAAGCAGATGATGCCATTAACTATGGTGGAATTGGCGCTGTGATTGGTCACGAAATGTCACATGGATTTGATGATTCAGGAAGTCAATATGACAAAGACGGAACTTTACGCAACTGGTGGTCGAAGGAGGATTTAGCAAAATTTAAGGCTAAGACTGAATTATTAGGGAAACAATTTGATGCCTATACCATTTTGGACACCTTGCACGTGAATGGCAAATTGACCATGGGAGAGAACATTGGTGATTTGGGTGGCTTGAATATGGCTTATGAGGCATTCAAAATGACCAAGCAAGGAAAATCAAAAACGAAATTGGATGGATTTACGCCAGACCAACGCTTTTTCTTGGCTTGGGCACAAGTTTGGAGAGGAACCACATTGCCAGAAACCGCAGCACAATTAGTTCAAACAGATCCACATTCACCGAATGAATTCCGGACAATTGGAACGCCTGTCAACATGGATGCTTGGTATAAGGCATTTGATGTAAAACCGGGAGATAAATTGTACAAGAAACCGGAGGATCGGATTAAAATATGGTAAAAAAGTAGAGACGCGATACCTCGCGTCTTTAATTGAATATAAGACGCGAAGTATCGCGTCTCTACAATAATAAAATGGCGACCGAAGGGTCGCCATTTTAATTTATTTCAAATACTTTTCTAACCACTGAAACTGTTCCCACAGCAAGTGTAAGACATTCTCCCGACCGCGGTAACTATGCGCTTCATAGGGTAAATACACAAAACGCGTAGTTCCTCCATTACCTTTCAGAGCTGCATAGAGGCGCTCACTGTTGATCGGATAAGTACCTGTATTATCATCTTGCTCGCCATGCACTAATAAAATCGGCTCTTTGATTTTATCCGCAAAACTAAATGGGCTCATCTCATAATATAATTGAGGAGCTTGCCAGTAAGTTCGATCTTCATTTTGGAAACCAAATGGCGTCAGCGTACGATTATATGCACCACTCCTAGCAATTCCCGCCTTAAACAAGTCGGTATGAGCCAATAAATTAGCCGTCATAAATGCACCATAACTATGCCCACCTACGGCCATTCGTTTACGATCGCCCACCCCTAATTGAACCAAATGATCAATCGCAGCAGATGCATTCAATTTCAATTGTTCAACAAAATTATCATTGGGTTTCTTTGTTGCATCTGTTGAAACTATCGGCATTTCTGCATTATCCAAGATTGCATAGCCTTGCGTAGCATAGTAAATTGGAGAAGCCCAACTCAACGTAGTAAAACGATCTTTGCTACCTCTGACCTGTGCAGCATCAGCAGCTGAATTAAATTCACGTGGATATGCCCAGATTAATACAGGCAATGGTCCATCCTTTTCTTTATTGTACCCTTTTGGCAAGTATAAATCACCTGTTAGATCGACTCCATCGGCACGCTTATATTTGATTTTCTCCTTGGTTATACCAACTAAATTAGGATAGGGATTTTCAAATTGCGTCAAAGCCTTATCTTGACCTTGATTAAACAGATTCTTTATGAAATAGTTCGGAACCTCCGTTTGTGATTCCTTTCTACTCAAAACGATTCCCTTTTCTTCATCAATCACCTCTTCGACCTGTTCAAAATTACCCGGTTTCGCTCTCCAGATAATCTCATTATTCTTCGTTGATAAATCAAACTTCGCGATAAAAGGAAGATCCCCTTGATCAGATGAACCAACAGGGTTATTCATCAAAATTTTTGTTCCGCCATCTGTCAACTGGATTACCTCACGTCCAAAGGAGTTTTTTGCGCGAACAGGGCTCCCAGGATTTCGATAAGCATCCGTTAAGTTCCGCTCATACAAAGTTTCCATCGTACCCTTAGCAGGAGAATAAAGGCTCACTTTAGAAGCCTGCTTTCCACGTAATACTTCAGTAACCAAAGCCACTTGATTATTTCCCCAAGTTACATCGGCAAAACGCATTTGGGTTTTAAATAACACTTTCGCCTCTTGCGTAAATGGTGACGCTAAGCCATAAACAGCATCGTGAAATTCAACTTGTTTTTTAATGATACCGCTATCTAGCGGCATCGCGTACACAATCGTAGCAGGCTCATCATCACGCCATTCAAATCTCCTAGGCACATTTTGCACATTATCATTCCCTGCGGGAGCGCTCTCCGAAGAAGGAAGTTTGGCCAATTCTTTTATGACTTTCCCTTCCAAATTCAAAACTGAAACCATCGAAGTAAACCCATACGCAGGTACCGCATACGAGAATGGCTTCGTTAAAGTTGTCGTTAAAAGATACTGACGATCAGGAGACAGTTGAAAGGAATTGGTTAATTCCGGTTTTCCAATTTTCTGATTCACTCCATTTTTATACAATACCAGTTGGCTTTCAGCATAATATGCGAATAAATTTTCGTCATAAGGCGACTTAATCAAATCCTGAAAGGTAGGTCTTGGAGCAGACTTACCCACAGTTTGTTGGATCGTAGGTCCCTTCGGTGTAATCGGACGCTTGGGAGCTCCTGCGGCATCATGCGTCGTAGCTTTGTAAAGAATAGTCTGGTCATCCACCCAAACGAAAGCATTACCTAGTACGAGATTAAGGGGTGTAGAATTTACACGAGTTGCTTTCTTTGTGGCTATATCAATAACATATAGATCAATTCGATTTACCTCGGTTTGAGTAAAGGCAATTTTCGTCTCAGATGGATTCCATGCAATAGCTCCAGCCGCTAGATTTTGAGGTAAACCCGTAATCGCCGTTTTCGCACCTGACTTAATCGACTGCAAGGTGATGCTGCTAATGGGGCTTTGTCTACTCGGTGAAAAATTTAAAGGATTCAATCGTAATCCTGCGATTTTCATTTCCGGTTGGCCTAATTCCTCTACCGAAGGATAAGAATTTCGGCCCAATAATAAAAGATATTCTGCTTTAGAATCAATACGAACTAAGGGAGTTGGCTTAGCTAAAAGTAAATCAGCAATCACCTTAGGTGGCACTTGATACGAATCAGTGTCCTGAGCAAATCCAACCGACTGATTAAATAGTATTGCGCTCAGCGATAAAAAAAGGGCTATTTTTTTCATAAGAATAGGTTAAAAAAAGGTGGCTGAAATTTCAGCCACCTTTTTATTTTATAATGGATTTTGAACAATCGCAGGATTCGCATTGATCTCACGACGTGGGATTAAAAATTCCCAACGAACATCACCGGGAGCTACATCATATAATAATGCAACGGAAGCAATTGCATTCGTACCATTACGGTTTAATGCTGCATTCATACGCTTCAAGTCTAAGAAACGATGTCCCTCACCCCACAATTCGATACGGCGATGAATCAAAATTTCGTCTAACAAAGCTTGACCCGTATTGGTCGATTTTACATAAGAAGCATCTCTTGTTTTGATTAATTCAAACAATACTTGAGATGCGCCAGCTGCATCATTTAAGCGAGCTTTCGCCTCCGCTTCAATCAAATACATTTCTGCTGCACGCATGTAGGGTACATCACCCATAGCGGATGTTGAAGGAACACCTGGCAATCTGAATTTTTGATTCAAGAACTTAGGACGAACACCTCCTGGAGGTACGACAGAGTTTGCAGCAGTTGGCGTCTCCACCCACATCTTAGAACGAATATCCGTTGCAGGAATTTTACTAAAAAGTAAGCTGTTAATTACCTTAGGATACGTACGAATTACGGTCGAGTTGTAGTTACAAGAAATGTATGAGTGATATCCACCGAAATATTCAGTTTGATCTTCTAGGTGATCAAAACCCCACATCCATTCTGAATTTGCAATATCTTGAAAACCATCCACATATTGGGTAGCAGACATCGGCTGATATCCAGCACGTGCTTCAGCTGCAAATTTTGCAGCGTTCGCCCAATTTTGCTGAACAAGTGCCACACGAGCTTGCAAACCTTTCACAACGCTTAAATTAATGTGAGACTTATTGGCACGTGAAGTAGTCAATAAGGCTGCAGCATCAGCTAAGTCTTTATTGATTTGAGTATAAACTTCTTCCACTGTATTTCTTGGTAGCCCCGTAGTCATAGGCTCTAGAACCAAGGGAACTCCTAACTGAGCGTTTGGTTTAGATAAAGCATCGTAACGTTTTCCGTACAATTGAACCAAATTAAAATACCCAAATGCACGTAAAGCCAAAGCTTCACCCTTTAGTGTATTTTTATCTGCAGCTGGACCAACCGCCTTATCGATATTTGCAATACCTATATTGGCATTACCAATGATTCGATAATACATTTCCCAAGGAAACTGAGCCATTGTGTTAACATCGGAGCGGTGAGCAGTCCAACGAGTTTCCCCCACGTGCCAAGAAGCTGCTGTGGTACCAATAATCATATCCTCTCCCATGTGATCTAAAATGATCATCATCGCTGGGTGACCAGAATGGCCCTGAGAACTCAAATAACGTACAATAAAAGAACGGTATATACCGTTGACTGCTGCAGCCGCGTTTTTGGTTGTTGCATAAGCAGAACCTGCATCGATACTTGCCGTAGGCGTCGTATCTAAATAAACGTTCTCACATGAAATCGAAATCATGCCGAACATAAATGCTAAAATTATTACTAATTTATTTTTCATGATTCAAAATTATAAAGAGAATGAAATACCTAATACCAATGATTTCGCTGGGCTATAAACGTTACTTGTCGTTCCACCAAAGTTTTGTTGGACGTTCATACCGCTACGACGAGACAACATCAAGAAATTCTCCCCACTTACGTAAACCTGTGCATTGTCGATTTTCAATTTTGACATGAACGATTTTGGAATACGATAAGACAATGTAACCGTACGGATATTCATAAAACTACCGTCGATTAACCAACGATCAGAGGCTGCATCAAAATCCGCAGTACGTCCATTATCCATTCGTGGTACTTCCGTGATATCGCCTGGATTAACCCAACGCTTTAAGATATCAACGTGCTTCGCACTGTGGTATCCTGCACTCATTAAGCTAGCATACGCGCCATCATAAATCTTACCACCTAATTGATAAACCATTAACGCAGAAAGCGAGAACCCTTTATAAGTCAATGAGGTATTTACTGACCCAGTCAAGTCCGCAATGGATGTACCATTGTACCAGTAACGCGCATTCGCAATATTATTTGTCAAGGTATCACCCGATGCTGTAATTCTTGAGTTAGAAGGAACATACGAAACCGCACGATACTCAGCCACACCCGTTTCTGGGTTTACTCCTTTGTACTCACGCAACCAATAATCATATAAAGAACTTCCTTCTTTTAACTTTTTCGTTCCATCGATGATCTCCTTACTTTCGTCAGGCATCTTCGTGATCTTGTTTTCTAATTTGGTCGCATTTAAATCAATGTGCCAGTTAAAATCTTTCGAACGAACCACATCAGCTCCCAACTGAAGCTCAATACCACGGTTGTACATTGAACCAATATTTCTAGTCTCCGTTGCAATACCTACTGACAATGGCAAAGGCACAGCAAAAATCAAGTTGGTCGACTTACGATCAAAATATTCAATTGTACCCGAAATGCGATTCTTGAACAAACCGAATTCTAAAGCCACATCAAAAGCGGTATTTGTTTCCCACTCTAATGATTTACTTCCCAAAGAAGATTGTAAAATACCTGGCTCAGTCGCATTATTCCAGCCTAAAGCGTATAATGGCTGCCAAGCATAGTTGCTAATTCCACCATCATTACCTGTTTGGCCCCAAGAACTTCTCAATTTCAAATTATCGATAAATGTCAATTCTTTGATAAAATCTTCTTGATCTAAACGCCAAGCAGCAGAGGCTGAGTAGAATGTTCCCCAACGCTTATCTTGATAGAATTTAGATGATCCATCACGACGAGCTGAGAATGAAACAAAATACTTCGAATCATAATCATAATTCAAACGAGAGAAGAAACCTTCCACGCGACGAATGTCATATTGGGAGGTTAAATTCGTCGTTGTAGTAAAGTTGATCAACTCATAATTACCATCCAAAATTTGCTGCGAACGAGATCCATCTAAGCTATTGCTTACCAAGTTGTAATTCTCGTGACCAACAAGTGCATCAACATTGTGCTTGCCAAATGAATGATTGTAAGTCAACAATTGAGACAAGTTATAATTCGTAATGTTCTCAAATGTGTTGGACGCACGACCCGCAGGAGCCCCATCACCAATCTCTGGATTACCAAATACAACGGTATTGGCATTGGTAATATCTAAACCAACATTATTGGTAAACTTGAAATCTTTTAAGAAAGTAATTTCTCCAAAAGCACGACCTCCTAGTAAGTTTCTACGGAAGAAGTTTTCGTTCAATTCCGTTTCAGCTACAACGTGACGACCCCCATATTGAGGACGATTCGATAGACCTAATGCACTTAAGTTACCATAATCATAGCGACGTCTTCCATTTTCTAATGTTAAGAAAGTACCCGGGCTTGCAGGATTGTATGCATAAACAGGATAAATAGGTGCCATTCCACGAGTAAAGAAGAACGGGTTAACGAACGATGTACCCCCATCAGCAGTTGATTGATTCGACGTAGTCATTGTTGTATTCATGTTGGCTCCTACTTTGAACCAATCGTTCATTTGGCTATTCAAATTTAAACGAGCTGTAAAACGATCGTAGTCAGATTTGATTTGATATCCTTTATCATTCAAATAAGAAACAGATAAAAAGTAATCCGACTTACCATTTGAACCTGAGAAGTTCGCACTCACTTCATCACGCACACCTTGACGCATCACGGCCTTTTCCCAGTTTAAATCGTCAGCATTATAAATCAATTGGGCAGATGGATTTAATTTACCATCAGTTCCTACCAATTGAGCAAACGGAACGTTATATACGTTATAGCCTGTTCCAACAATAGCACCTAATCCAGCTGATGCAGTTGAATTCGCAGTAGCAATGGCAACCGGGCTTGTAGCACGGTAAGCTAAGTTATTACGGTTTGCCTCCCACATTAAAGGATAATAATCTGCAGGTCCTACACGATCATACTCAGGCAAGGCTCTTGTATTGAAACCTTTCGTGTACTTAATATTAATCGAATTTTTGCCTTTGGCACCTTTTTTAGTTGTAACCATCACAACCCCGTTAGCCGCACGAGCACCATACAAAGCAGTAGATGCTGCATCTTTTAACACCGTGATGGACTCAATATCATCATTGTTCAAGTTGGCAATACTCGCCGAATACGGCACACCATCAACAACATACAAGGGATCATTCGAAGATGAAATCGAACCAAAACCACGAATACGAACCGCGGGAGATGAACCTGGCTGGCCGTTCGTTGATGTGGTAGTAACCCCCGCTGCAATTCCTTCTAGGGCCTGTCCAATATTGGTAATAGGACGAACAGCTAATTTATCCGCCCCAATCTTTGCCGATGAACCTGTAAATGAAGATTTTTTAGCTGTACCAAATGTTGTTACAACAACCTCGTCCAACGTTGAAGCTTCCGATTGAAGTGAAATGTTAATAACTGATCGATTACCAACACGAATTTCTTGTGTACCAAAACCGACTGAACTTACCTGAAGTACGGTTGAGGGAGAAACTGTCAACTTAAATGCACCATCACCATCCGTAGTAGTACCTTTGCTTGTACCCTTGATGGCAATGTTTACACCTGGCAAAGAAGAACCGTCTTCGGTTGTTACTTTACCCGTGATTGTTCTATCTTGAGCGAGCAATGGCACCATTGCTAACAACCACAAGAAGATACTTAATAGTAGTGTTTTTTTCATAATGTCTTAGTTTAAACAATTGATGATAAGTGAATTGGCAAAAATAGTTGTCAATAAATTTCCAAACAATCAAATAATATAAATTGTTTTTATTACCTGTATAAATAAATAAAAAAAGGCAACCATTACAGTTGCCTTTTTAAAAAATCATCTCGGAAATTTTATTTACCGATGCTCGGGTTCGTTTGAACCTCTACTAATGGAATACCGTAGATATAACGAGGATCTGTAGGCTGAATTGTTGCTCCAGCACCAAACGATACCATCGGCTCACCGCGGCGTGTCACATCATTCGCACGGAAACCTTCCGCTAAGAATTCGATACGACGTTCCGTTAAGATAGCTTTGATTACGTCAGCTTTTGTATCCAATGCAGGAAATACATAAGCAGCATCCGAACGACCGTGTACTGCTTTCAATAAAGCAACTGCACGCGTCAAACTTCCAGCTTCTGCTTCAGCTTCTGCTAAGTTTAACAATACTTCAGCATAACGAATGTTAGGTACGTAATCTACAAAAGGAGATACCCCACTAAACTTCGTTGAAGAAGGGAATTTCGCCACAGAAGTCGTAGCAACTGTCAACTTTGTCTTACGATCATCTGTTGCGGCAAACTGAGGATTATTGTAAATACCGATAGAACCTGTATTTAAATAATATTCCACGTTGCCAGCATTGAAGTAGTATCCCAATTGATTTTGCGTTCCCGGAGCATTTGTTGCATCCATTGGGAAAGAGAAAATCGATTCCGTTGTTGTATACGGCGCTTTGAAAACAGCAGAAACATCTGATTGCAATGCATGAGCCACACGTGCTGATGATTTGAATGGAGCCGTAGCAGAAACGATTTTGTTCGCATCAGCAATCACACCTGCATAATCACCCATCGCTAATTTAACACGCGTTTTCAATGCGATTGCCGAATTTTTGTGTGCACGTGTTGTATTCAACAAAGCTGTACCGTATGAATCTGGCAACTCCGTTTCCGCATCATTCAAATCTTGTAAGATCTGCGCATAAACTTGAGCAACCGTACTACGAGGCATGTCATTATCTGCTGAAGATACAGAGCCCTTCAAACGCAATGGCAAACCAGCAGAAGCACCTTTATCCAAGATGTAAGGTTTTGCAAAGTATTGAACTAAAGAGAAATAGGTCAATGCACGCAAGAATTTTGCTTCTCCACGGTAGTTCGCAGCTAATGTAGACGAAACTGCATTGGGATTAGCTGCTAAACCTTCTAAGAATAAATTAGCTCGGTTTATTGTCAAATATCCTTGAATCCAGAAACCTGCCAAATACGAATCTGACGGATCTTGGTTTCCTTGATAAGTTGAATAACCCGTTACCGAGTTCGTTGTACGATTAACCCAATCTTCTCCACGAATATCGTTGTAGATTAAATAACGACCACCAAACAAACTACCATTTTTGGCAGAACCATATAAACCATTTACTTGGGAAAGGACACGAGCAGGCGTATTAAATACCGTTGCATCAGACAAATCCAATTCCGGAACCGCACTAAGGAATTCCTTATTGCAAGAGGAAACAGTCATCGCAAGTGCGATCGACAAGATTCCCATTTTATTTGTGAATAATTTCATTTTCTTTACCTGTTAAAATTACAAACCAATGTTAATACCAAATGTGAATGAACGTCCTTGTGGAATTGAGTTACGCTCAATACCTGAAGCAAGGTTTGAATCACCATTTGACGAGATCTCAGGGTCAACACCCGTATATGCTGTCAACAACCATAAGTTATTCGCTTGTGCATAAACACGGATGTTAGAGATTCCAATCGACGTTAAGTTCGTAGGAATTTTATAACCTAATGTTGCTGTTTGCAAACGCAAGAAATCACCCTTTTGAACATTGGCATCAATTAAGAAAGATGAACCATTTGATACGTTATCACCATAAACAGCTTTTGGAATTTCGGTTACTTGACCCGGAGTCTTCCAAGAGTTCAATACGTCAACCGAGTTATTCCAAACACGTTGGTCACGCAAACCTGCTTGGGAACCATTGTAGATGTAGTTACCTCCTGAGAATGTAAAATTCACTCCTAAATCAAAACCTTTGTAACGGAATGTATTATTAAAACCTCCATAGAAAGTAGGTAATGTATTTCCCAAAATTTGTTGCTCAGAAGAAGGAGACGTTGTAGCCTTACCATCCAATGTCGTCCAAGCTAACGCTCCACCTAAGTGTTGATATTGAACTTTTGTTCCATCACGCTTGATGTAGATACGTCGACCATTTTCTGGGTTAACTCCTGCTGTTTTTACACCGTAAATCTGTGCTGCTGAATAACCTACTTTCGTAATGGAAGTAACTTCTAAACCCGAGGTAGCTGTTAAGATTGGCGTGTTTGCGTCAACTAACGATGTAACCATGTTTTCGTTCGTAGCAAAGTTCAAGTTCGTTGTCCAAACAAATCCATTATTGTTAATAGGAGTTGCAGTAACAGCTAATTCGTATCCTTTGTTATACATGGAACCTACGTTAGCTAGAATTGAGTTACCAGGAATACCTTTAGATGGTGCTTGTGGTACGTTCAAAATCAAGTTGTTGATATCCTTGTAGTAGTAGTTCGCTTCCACTTGAATACGATCATTTAAGAAACTAATGTCTAAACCTACGTTGGTTTGTGCCGAAGTCTCCCATTTCAAATCCTTGTTACCTGCTTGGTTAAATGATAAGGTTGGCGCCGCACCATAAAGTCCTGAAGCAAAAGTTGAATAAGAACCATAAGCATTAGGAACGTTACCATTACCCACTTTACCATAACTAGCTTTCAAACGTAGGTTAGTAATTTTATTACCCAAGTTTAAGTTCTTGAAGAATTTTTCTTCGGATACAGTCCATCCCAAAGATGCTCCACCAAAATCACCCCAACGGTTTTCTGAAGATAAAGCCGAGTTACCATCGCGACGGTAGTTGGCACTCAAGAAATACTTACCCGCATAATTATACGAGAAGCTTCCCAAATACGCTTCATAAGCTACTTGGTAGATACCATTACCTGCAGCTAAGTTCGTACCAAAGTTACCTTGGAAGTCTGTGAAGAAGTAATCAGCTAATGTTTGACGTTGCGCTCCCCAGTTCAATACACGTGTTTTTTGCACATCAGAACCTGCAATCACAGAGAAATTATGTTTTTCTGCCAAAGTCAAGTTATACTGTAAGGTATTAATCCAGTTCCAGTTATCCGAACGAGCGGTGTTGTTATAAGCATCACCACCTGCTGACCAACCGTCACCATTGTATGGGTTGAAGAAACGAATGTTCTCCGTGTTACGACGATCCCAAGAATAGCTTGTCTTCGCAGTTAAGCCTTCCATTAAACGGAATTCAGCCCCTAAGTTGGCAATTAAACGTGTGTTTTCAGATGTAATTTTATCCAAATCACGAACAACTGCTGGGTTAGGAAATTGAGCCGGCAATAAGTTATTCAAACGACCCAATGTATTGTTCTCTAAGTTATAAGAACCATCTGGCAAGTAAGCTGGCAAGTTGGGAACTTGTGCCACAGCGATACGACCTAAACCAGATGTATTAAATGCACCACCCGAGTTTGAGCCCGACATAGGTGCTTTGTTAAACGTGTTCGAATAGTTAAAATTAGCCGTTAATTTCAACCATTTCGTTGCTTGGTGATCCATATTGAAACGACCAGAACGACGTTGGAAGCTATTGCTACGCAAGAAACCATCTTGATCAGAATAGCCTGCAGAGAAGTAGTAATTCGTCTTATCTGTTCCGCCGTTGATCGTCAAGTTGTGATTCTGTGAAACCGCAGTTTGGTATACTTCTTTGTACCAATCTGTATCGATTAACGAACCATCTGCATTGTAAGCAGGCAAGAAAGATTTATTTTCTGCATTACGTTGTGAAGCGCTAATGGCATTTGGATTCATTGCCAAAGCATTCGCAATCGCACCGTTTTTGTGGTCCATGTATTGTTGTGCGTTCAGGACATCCGGTAAACGAACTGCCTCAGAGATACCCGCCCAAGAATCAATGGAAACTTTTGCTTTACCTGATTTACCACGTTTCGTCGTAATTAACAAAACCCCTGCACCCGCACGAGAACCGTAAATAGCCGCAGAAGCAGCATCTTTCAATACGTCGATCGACTCAATATCGGAAGGGTTAATATCCGCCAATGGATTATTCGTAGTCGAGTTGGCCGATACGTTATCCGTAGAAATAGGAATACCATCAATTACGACCAAAGGAAATGAGCTTAGCGAAAGTGAGCTCAAACCACGCACACGAATCACTGGAGGGTTGTTCAACAAACCATTGGGTTGCGTGATGTTAACACCGGCAGCTTGACCCGTTAAACCTTGTGAGAAAGATTGAACAGGACGTTCTGCGATGGTAGCGGCTTTTACGGAAGAAGCTGCACCCGTAAATTCTTGGCGCTTCTTGGTACCGTAACCTACGACAACTACCTCTGATAATTGTTGGTTATCCGCTTGTAATTGCACGTCAATCACACTACGTGAACCCACAGCAACTGTTTGAGAATTAAAACCGACAAAAGAGAATACAAGGCTTACACCATCTGCAACCGCAATTTTATAGGTTCCGTCAGCCGCTGTGCTAGTTCCTTTTGCGGAACCTTTCGCGCTGACACTTACGCCTGGCATGCCACTTCCATCTTCCGAGGATGTGACTTTACCAGTAACTTGCCTTGTTTGGGCAAACAATGAGCTGACAACAGCCATCATCAACACCCAGGATAGTACTAGTTTTTTCATGTTGTTTAGTTTAA